>NZ_DIXC01000014.1 GCF_002435945.1 Mesotoga sp. UBA6090 | reverse complement strand
CACTGGAATCTACAATGATTACAGGCTAAGGTATCTCCGACAGAAAGCACTCCCGGCACGATAGGTCAAACAAGCCTTGAGGTGAAGCACACAGGAAAGCCGTATGCGGGAAATCCGCACGTACGGTTTGAGGTGGCAGGAGATGGAAACGGATGAGATGACCCGCTTGAGGGGGACACTCTCCCGAAAGGGGAGTAAACTGCCTGGCCTCACAAGGTCTGTACTTACACCGCGCCATCTCTTGACCCTACAAAGTGTTATAAATGAATATGACATTGCTTCTCATAAGCTTTTTAGGCATAATGAGGTGAATTCTTGATAAAAGCATCTTCGATAGCTGGAAATGTCGAGAGCGCATTATTAAAGGCAAACACAGTAATGGATGATAAGATCAAATCTGCTCTGGAGCTCTACAACGGTCCTTTTTCATCTGTCTTGAATGAAAACTCGGTGCTTGCAGAAGAGCTGGGGCTCCCTCTGTGCCAGGACACGGGTTTTGTTGAATTCTTTGTCTTCATCGGTCTGGAGGTATCTCTTGAGGAACCCATCTCAGAGACCCTCGATATGGCTGTCAGGAGAGCATATTCAACAAATCCCTTTAGATATTCAATAGTGAAGGATCCCCTAGTACACAGAGAAAACACCGGAGACAATTCACCTTCGGTCGTTCATACTTTCATGGTTTCCGGAAAAGAATTGGAGATACGTTTCCTCGCAAAAGGCGGAGGCAGCGAGAATCTCTCAAGACTGTTCATGCTCAACCCGACAACATCTCAAGAAGAGTTCATAGAAACAATTGCCAATTCAGTTTCTGAAGGAGGAGCCAGGGGTTGCCCTCCACTCAGGATCGGAATAGGCATCGGGGGAAGCTCAGAAAAATCAATGCTCCTTGCCAAGCTTGCTCTGACTAGGGAGCTAGATTCGAAGAATCCTGACGTTGGCTACGCCTTTCTCGAAGAGAAGCTTTTGAATAAGATCAATTCCCTTCATATCGGCTATCAGGGACTGGGAGAGGGAATGACCGCTTATTCGGTTAGCATTGAGACTGCGCCTTGTCATATTGCGATTCTTCCAGTTTCACTGGCTATTGATTGTTATCTCTGTAGAAGGGGGGTAGTTACCTTTGAAGATAGATAATTTATCCCCCGGTCAAGAGCTCAGCTTCACAGGCAAACTCATTGTAATGAGAGACGCGGCTCAAATGCGCCTCAAGAAGTTGTACGAAGAAGGCAAAACTTTTCCTGTAGAGCTCAAAGAAGCAATAGTGTTCTATGCCGGTCCGGCCAAGCTAGCTGAAGAGAGCTGTGGAGCAATCGGTCCAACTACTTCACTAAGGATGGATGGTTTCTTGGAAATGCTTTTCGAAAAGGGAGTTCTGGCAACCATTGGGAAGGGAAAAAGGTCGGATCTGGCAACAAATCTGTGTAAAGAATTTAGAAGAGTCTATTTGATCGCTCCAAGCGGAGCGGCCGCTTCGCTTGCGCAAAGGATCGAGTCTCTGAAGGTCATCGCTTACGAAGATCTAGGCACAGAAGCAATATTCGAGATTAACGTCAGAGACTTTCCGTTGATTGTTGCAACGGATGTTAACGGTTCAGATTTTTTTACTTTGAATAGAAGGTGATTGTGTGAACGAAAAAGCATTGAAACTTCACAAGGATCTCAGGGGGAAGCTAGAAGTAAGAAGTAAGGTTAAGGTGGATAGCATGGAGGCCCTTTCACTTGCGTACACTCCGGGAGTGGCCGATGTGTGCAGAGTAATCGAGAGCGATAAAGAGCTTGCTTATGATTACACAAACAAATGGAATTACGTTGCGGTAGTTTCAGACGGAACGGCGGTTCTCGGTCTTGGTGATATTGGCCCAGAAGCAGGACTTCCTGTTATGGAGGGAAAAGCCGTTCTCTTCAAGGAATTCGCGAATGTTGATGCCTTCCCGCTATGTATTGACATCCATAGTTCAGAGGAAATCATCTCATTCGTGAAAGCAATCGCTCCAACCTTTGGAGGCATTAACCTTGAGGACATCTCCTCGCCAAAATGCTTCTTCATTGAAAGCGAACTTCAGAAGATGCTCAATATTCCCGTTTTTCATGACGATCAGCATGGAGCGGCGATAGTCGCCGTTGCCGCGTTGAGAAATGCCCTGAAGATTGTTGGGAAGAAGATTGAGAATCTAAAGATAGCAACGGTCGGCGTTGGAGCAGCCGGAGGTGCAACAATCAAAATGCTGCTCGCGGCAGGTGCAAGAAATATTGTTGCAGTCGATAGAAATGGCATACTTAACAGGAATCGGCCAGCTACTCTCCTGAACGAATTTCATTCAGAGATAGTAAAAGAGATTAATCCCGATAATCTCAGCGGAAATCTGGAGGATGCTGTGAAGGGAGCCGATCTCTTCATTGGCACTTCTGTTGCCGGGCTTCTTTCACCGGAAATGGTGCGCAAAATGGCTCCCGAACCGATCATATTCGCTCTGGCCAATCCCGTGCCGGAAATCATGCCGGATCTTGCTCGCAGTGCAGGTGCATCAATTGTCGCCACCGGCAGATCAGATTTCCCAAACCAGATAAACAATGTTCTAGCATTCCCGGGCATCTTCAGAGGCGCTCTTGACACACGATCAAGAGAGATAAACGAAGCTATGAAGTTGGCAGCAACTGACGCCCTTGCATCGGCAGTGTCTGAAGAAAAACTTTCCAAGGACTACATTTTGCCCAGGCCGTTCGAACCGGGAATCGCAAAAAAGGTTGCACTTGCCGTTGCAAGAGCTTCTGTTGACTCGAGATGTTCGAGGCTCTCCGGTGAAATAAACCTTGAGGAACTGATTGAAAGAGGATTCAAGAGAATCTGAAAGTCTTATTCCGTATAGATTTCCTGCAGGTGGAAAGATCTCTATCGTCATGCACACGATTGCACTTATGCAATATTTTGCATGCAAAGATGTTCACTGGATTGAGGTCCTAACCGCTCAATTGTCTGAGTCCGGCTTTATATAAGTGCTTTATACACTCTTCATCTCTTGGCATGCTGTTGCTAAACGAATTGTTGTGATGATTACTATGATAACTACCAGGGGGTGTAAATCGTGACAGAAAAGTTTTCGAAGATCGCACTCAGAATGAAATCGAACGTCATCAGGGAACTGCTTAAGGTAACTTCGAAACCGGGAATGATTTCTTTTGGTGGAGGTGTTCCCGACCCAGATACATTTCCACGTTTTGAGATGGCCGAAATATCAAAGGAAGTCCTAGAGAAAGAGCACAAATTCACTCTTCAATATGGCTCAACCGAAGGTGATCCGATACTCAGGGAAGAGTATATATCTCTTCTGAAACGGGAAAGTGGGATAGAAGGACTCGACGTTGACAATCTGCTTGTCACTGTCGGTTCCCAGAGCGCACTAGATCTCGTAGGCAAGATCTTCCTCGACGATGACAGTATCTACTTCGTTTCCAAACCTGTCTATCTTGGAGCCGCCAGCGCTTTCGCGTTGAGGTCAAACGGCTACGTCTACATGGATCTTCGTGAGGACGGAGTTGACCTTGATGAGGTTGAAAACAGATTGGAAGAGATTGCTTCAAGAGGGGAGATCAACAAGGTCAAGTTCATATACGTGATCCCTAACTTTCACAATCCGGGTGGAGTCACGATGTCGCTGGAGAAGAGAAAGAGGCTAATCGAAATCGCTGAGAAGTATGACGTTCTGATCGTTGAGGACGATCCCTATGGTGACCTCAGGTACGAAGGCGATCCAATAGATCCAATATTCAAAATTGGAGGTCAGAATCGGGTCTTACTTCTGAGGACATTCAGCAAGATCCTCTCCCCAGGACTGAGATTAGGAATCGTTATTGGGAACAAGACCATAATAAGAAAAATGGTAATGGCTAAACAAGCCTCAGACCTCTGCACACCTAGTCTCACACAGAGAATCGCGGCCAGATATCTCCAGAGGTATGACCTGCTTGCACAGCTTAAACCAACAATAGCTCTCTACAGGGACAAGAGAGATCTTATGCTTGCAGAGCTCGAGAAGAATTTCGGAGACATGAAGGGATTCCACTGGACCAAACCAGACGGAGGACTTTTCATTTGGTTCACTCTTCCCGAGAGTTTTGATACTGGAGAAATGCTGGAAATGGGCAAGGCCGAGAATGTGCTCTTTGTTCCAGGAGAGGCCTTCTCGCTGGACAACACATGCAAGAACTCGATGCGACTATCCTTCTGTCTTCCTCCCAGAGAGGACATCATAGAAGGAGTAAGAAGGCTAAAGAAGATTGTTGTGGAGTATGGCAAAGAGAAGAATATCTTCTGAGGGAGTGAGAGAATGAAAATCTTAGCAATAAATCCCGGCTCTACTTCAACGAAAATCGCTGTCTTCAACAACGAGCATGAGGTGACGAAAGGCGCGATTCAACATTTCACATCGCAGAAGAATTCTGAAGATGATATTCGAGAGAGGGCAGAGGAGATTATCGCCTTTCTTAGAGACCGTGACGTGCAGTTTGATTTCGATGCGATTGCCTGCAGAGGAGGAATTCTTCCTCCTCTTGAAAGCGGCACCTACAGAGTTAACGAGAAGATGGTTGATTTTCTTTTACATCACAGCGAGGTCGATCACCCTTCCAATCTTGCTGCTCCGATAGGATTACTTCTCTCTGAAGGAAAGATCCCCGTATTCATAACGGATCCGATTTCAGTTGACGAATTTTGTGAAGAAGCTCGGCTGTCCGGTCTTCCGCAATTGCCGAGGATTTCCAGACTGCATGCTCTGAACATGAAGACTGCCGCAAGACAGATTGCAGCCGATCTTGGAAAAGACGTTGAAAACCTTAACCTGGTAATCGCTCACCTAGGCGGAGGCATTTCTGTAGGGCTGCAACTAAGAGGCAAGATGGTCGACGTGAACAACGCGACAGATGAAGGGCCTTTCAGCCCGACCAGAACCGGAGAACTCCCAGTAGCGGATTTGGCAGAGAAGTGTTTCAGCGGTGAATATACGGAGAAACAACTTCTCGACCGATATTTGAAGTCTGGAGGACTGCGAGCCTATCTTGGCACGGATGACCTGAGAAAGGCACTAGAAATGGCAGAGAGTGATTCTTATGCAGCTATGGTCGTCGATGCGATGGTTTACCAAATTGGCAAGGAAATCGGCGGTATGCTCGCTTTGGGCGGCGGTTCAATTGATGCTATTGTTCTGACGGGAAGTATTGCTTATAACGCTGAGATTGTTGAGAAGATAAAGAGCTTTGTTGGAAAGTTCGCTCTGGTCGTAGTTGAACCAGGCGAGAACGAACTGTTGTCTCTCGCGCTTGGTGCACAGAGAGTTCTTCAAGGTACAGAAGAGGCAAGAGAGTTTGATGCGGAGGTGGCTATATGATCTCAAGTCTTTCACAACTAGTCTGCCGCGCAAAAAGCAACCCGAAAGTGATAGCAATTGCCGCCGCTGATGACCCTGTTGTGCTTTCGGCAGCCAAAGAGGCGGCGCAACAAGGGATTGCATCGTTCATACTCTTCGGCTCGCAAGGCAAGATAGAGGAAATCATCAACGAGATGGACTTTGCAGAGAATCTTTCAATTGTAGACTGCGCCTCAAAGAGCGAATCGATTCAGAAGGCTGTAGAGGCCGTTTCGCTTAAGAGTGCTGACATTCTAATGAAAGGCAATGTGAAAACGGGAGAGCTCCTCAGCGTCTTTCTGAAGGATGAATATGGTCTCAGGACTGGAAGAACAATGAATCTTGTCACCGTCTTCGAGACCAAGAAGTACCACAAACTGATTCTGGTTACAGACGCAGGGATGGTAATAGCGCCCGATTTAGGTCAAAAAGCGGATTCAATTATCAATTCGGCTGCAGTTGCAAGGGCTTTGGAAATCGAAAAACCGAAGGTCGCCGTACTGGCTGCGATCGAGGTTGTAAACTCGAAGATGCCAGCAACAACAGATGCGGCCATCCTTTCCCAGATGGCAAGAAGAGACCAGCTGGGGGCTGTTGAAGTCGATGGACCACTCGCTCTGGATAACGCTATCTCATTCGAAGCTGCGAAGCACAAAGGGATTTCCAGTTCTGTCGCGGGTGATGCAGACATACTTATAATGCCTGATATCGAAGCGGGAAATATTTTCTATAAAGCAATGGCTTTTCTCTCCGATTGTCAGCTGGCAAGTGCAATAGTTGGAGGAAGGATTCCGATAATACTTACTTCCAGAGCCGATTCAGCAAGTACCAAATTGCAGTCGATAGCCTTGAACGTTCTTCTTTCGGGAGTGATGTGATGTCTATCATACTTGTTATAAATCCTGGATCAACCTCAACGAAACTTGCGCTCTTCAGAGACTCAGAAATTATTGGAGAACACACGATTCGACACTCGCCTCAAGAGCTGAATCAATTCGCTTCACTTTATGAACAGAGCGCTTTCAGAAAAGCATTAATTGTCAGTTTCCTGGAATCAGCCGGACATCCCCTGACTGAAATCGATGCAATCATTGGGCGGGGGGGAATGCTTCGACCTCTCGAAGGTGGCACATATGCTGTAAACGATGACATGATAGAAGACCTAAGATCTACAAAGTATGGCGAACACGCTTCAAATCTAGGGGCGATACTTGCTAAAGAACTAGCACTGGAGAACAGAAAGGGAATCCCTGCTTATATTGCAGATCCGGTGGTAGTTGACGAAATGGACCCTGTTGCTAAGCTCTCTGGCCATCCAGATTACACACGAAGATCCATCTTTCATGCGCTTAATCAGAAAGCAGTGGCAAGAGAGGTAGCTGCGAGATACGGGAAGAAGTATGAAGAAATGAACTTCATTGTTGTTCACATGGGTGGAGGAATCTCGATTGGAGCACACAAAAGGGGAAGAGTCGTCGACGTAAATAATGCTCTTAACGGTGACGGACCTTTCAGTCCGGAGAGAGCGGGAACCCTTCCGATATCAGGCTTGATAAAGCTCTGTTATTCAGGAAAGTACTCGAAGAATGAAGTCAAGAAACTGATAAAAGGAAATGGCGGTCTTATGGCTTACACTGGGACAAGTGATTGCCAAAGAATTCAGCAGGCGATAGTTGATGGAGACAGACAAGCAGAAAAGGCCTATAGGTCAATGGCATACCAGATTGTGAAGTGGACCGGAAGGATGGCAGCTGTTCTCAGCGGAGATGTAGACTCCATAATCATCACTGGCGGAATAGCTCACGACAGCAGATTTATGGTTCCATGGCTTACAGAAAAACTGTCCTTCATTGCTCCCATAAGTGTAGTTCCGGGCGGCAATGAAGAATTATCTCTGGCAATGGCCTGCTCCAGAGTTCTTGAAGGAATCGAGAAGGCAAAAGATTATAGGAGAGCAGAATGAACTTTTCGAAGAAGATTCTGGTCTTCATGGGAATGTTCGGCAGCGGCAAGACCGAAATAGCTCTTAATGTCTCCAGATTGCTTGCGAAAAACGGAGAACGTGTTGCCCTTGCAGACATTGATACTATAAGCCCATATTATCGATCACGAGATATGAGAGAGTCCTTTGCGGAGTTCGGCATCAAAATCGTCGCCCCCAAAGGAAAGTTATCTCACGCCGATTTGCCGATAATTCCTGCCGAAGTTTTCGGCTATGTAGAGAATCCAGATTTCAGAGTAGTGCTTGACGTTGGAGGAAATGATGACGGTGCAGTCGTTCTTTCCTCACTGAGCACAAGACTACCGAAAGAGAACTGTGAGACATACTATGTTTTGAATCCCTTTAGGCCGTTCAATGACACCGTTGAAAACGCCGCCCTTCACTTCCTCAGACTCCAGGAGATTTCGAGAATGAAAATCGATTACCTTGTGAATAACTCAAATATCGGTCGTGAGACGACAATAGAAGTGATTCAGAAGGGCGAGGAGTTTATGAAACAAGTATCAGAGCGAGTTTCAACCCAAGTAGCATTCACGGCTGTCATGAATGGAGTGGAAAATGGGGATACTATCTTTGATAAACTTGAAATGAAGAAATATATGATGAATCCATGGGAGGTAGAAAATGAGTAGAGACTTCGTGAAAATTGACGAAGAACGATGCAAAGGCTGCGGTCTATGTATCAACTTCTGCCCGAAGAAAGTGCTGAGCTTCACGGACAAGTTCAACAGCAAGGGCTATCGCCCCGCCCAACAACATGATCTCGATAACTGCATCGGATGCGGCTTTTGCTACATGATGTGTCCTGATACAGCAATAACCGTCTACAAAGAAACGGTAGAGGCATAGGAGGGAAGACCATGGCCGAAAAGATAATGGTTAAGGGAAATGAAGCGATGGCAGAAGCTGCTATAAGGGCCGGCTGCAGACTGTATTTTGGCTATCCCATTACTCCTCAATCAGAATTCACTGAATATATGGCAAGAAGAATGCGGCAGGTAAGCGGAGTCTTTCTTCAGTCAGAGAGCGAGGTGGCCGCGGTTAACATGGTTTACGGGGCCGCGTGCACGGGTCACAGAGTCATGACTTCGACGTCTAGTCCCGGCTTCAGTCTAATGCAAGAAGGAGTATCATACATTGCAGGTGCAAGGCTTCCTACGGTGTTTGTAAATGTAGTTAGAGGTGGACCTGGACTTGGAGATATCCAGCCTGCGCAGAGCGACTACTTCCAGTCGACCAAAGGCGGAGGGCACGGAGATTATCACATGATAGTTCTAGCTCCAGGAAGCATTCAAGAAGCTGTCGATCTGATGGAAAGCGCCTTCAATCTTGCTGACATTTATAGAGTGCCAGTAATGATGCTTGCAGACGGAATGCTTGGACAAATGATGGAACCTGTTGTCTTTCCTGATTTCGTTGAACTCGAGGGGATTAATGATCACTCGAGCTGGGCTCTGAGAGGTACGGAGGGTCGCGAACCTCACAAAGTAACTTCTTTCGACATCGATCCGGTAAGGCTCGAAGAGATGAATACTGTTGTACACAAGGGCTATGAAGAGATCAAAGCGAAGGAAGTCCGATTCGAAACAAGTGACCTTGAAGATGCGGAGTATGCTCTTGTCGGATACGGAACGATGGGCAGAATTCTTGGAAGCGTGGTGAAGATAGCAAGGAAACAGGGAATCAAAGTGGGACTGTTTAGACCAATATCTCTGTGGCCATTTCCATATGCCGAACTGAAGGCCGCCACAAAGGGGAAAAAGTTCTGTCTAGATGTGGAAATGTCGACCGGCCAGATGGTGGAAGATGTCCGCCTCTCGGTCGAAGGAGCGTTACCTGTTCATTTCTATGGGAGAACCGGAGGAATGGTTCCAACACCAGACGAAGTCTTAAGAGAACTCGTCAGACTTATAGGATGAGGTGATTAAATGTCACAGGCAACTTACAAGAGACCTAAATCACTTGCGAAAAATGAATTCTCATACTGTCCAGGCTGTCACCACGGAATTATTCATAGACTTGTGGCAGAAGTAATAGACGAACTGGAGATTCAGGGGAAGACCTTAATGGTGGCTCCCGTTGGATGCTCGGTCTTTGCGTATGAATTCTTTGATGTGGACGGAACCGTTGCACCTCATGGAAGAGCACCGGCCGTCGCCACGGGAATGAAGAGAGCAATGCCAGACAGGATTGTATTCACATATCAAGGCGACGGTGATCTTGCCGCCATTGGAACGGCCGAGATCATTCACGCCGCAAACAGAGGCGAGAAGATCACCACGATTTTCGTCAATAACGCGATCTACGGTATGACAGGCGGTCAGATGGCACCAACCACCTTGCTCGGAATGAGAACCACTACTTCTCCATATGGGAGAAAGGCAGAGACGGAAGGGTTCCCGATTCACGTTTCAGAATTGCTGAAGGAAACCGCCGGAATTGTCTATCTAGAACGAGTGGCCGTGAGTTCTCCCCAGGAAGTAAGGAAGGCAAAGGCTGCAATAAAGAAGGCCTTTGTTGCGCAGCAAAAAGGGCTGGGCTTTTCATTAGTCGAGGTTCTTTCAACTTGTCCAACAAACTGGGGGCTCAACCCAGTGGAGTCAATCAACTGGCTAAATGAAAACATGAAGAAGGAGTATCCCATCGGGGTATTTGTCGACAAGGTCGGCGATATCAAATGAGTGAGCATCTCTTAGTAGCTGCGGGATTTGGTGGACAGGGAGTTATGTTGATCGGACAGATTCTGGCAACGGCTGGAATGTTTGACAACAAGCACACTACCTGGCTTCCCTCATACGGCCCAGAGATGCGAGGAGGGACTGCCAACTGCACAGTAGTGGTAAGCGATGAGCCTATTGGCTCACCGATTACAAATACTCCGAACGAGCTGATAGTAATGAACATACCATCTCTGATAAAATTCGAGAAAGAGATTCAGGCCGGTGGTGTAATGGTGATAAACACTTCTGTTGTCGATAGAGAAACTAATAGAAATGATATTTCCGTCGTCAAGATCGATGCAAACTCAATCGCAGAGAAGCTTGGGAATCTCAAGGTTTCCAACATGGTAGTTTTGGGGGCGTATCTCGAGAAGACAGGTACAGTGACCATGGAAGGAGTGCGTAAGGCTCTGGAGAAGAAGCTGACAGGTCTAAAAGCATCTCTACTAGACCTGAACATTCAGGCAGTTGAAGAGGGAATGAGATCGGTAAGGTAATGTGAAAGAAATCGAGACGCGCCAGAGGGTGTCTCTTTTGACTGTTTTCAAATGACTGATATACAGATATCGATTAGGTTGCAAACCCGAGAAGCGATGTATCTTTCCAAAAGGATTTGTGGAGGATCGCAGTGGAACTTGCGAATTTCTGGCCTGCGCTGTTTCTAACCATCTTTGCCGGTCTATCAACCGGCGTAGGAAGTATTCTGGCCATTCTAACAAAGAAGACCAACACGAGATTCCTTTCAGTCTCACTGGGCTTCTCTGCCGGAATAATGATATATGTCTCCTTTGTAGAGATCTTTGTCAAGAGCGGGGAATCTCTCCAAGAGGTGATCGGAAGTGGTCTCGGTGACTGGATCAATGTAATAGCTTTCTTTGGAGGCATAGGCCTGATCGCACTGATTGACTTTCTCGTACCTTCCGCAGAAAACCCTCATGAAATCAGAGACGTAAATGAAATGCAGCAGATGAACAGAAGCCTAATGAGAATGGGCGTCTTCACAGCGTTTGCTATTGCAGTGCATAACTTTCCTGAAGGACTTGCCACATTTCTTGCTGCGATGAAGGATCCTTCACTTGGAATTCCCATAGCAATAGCAATAGCAATTCATAACATTCCCGAAGGTATCGCTGTGGCAGTTCCGATTTATCAAGCAACTGGAAGCAGAAAGAAGGCATTCGTGTATTCTTTCCTTTCCGGTCTTGCAGAACCGGCCGGAGCATTGATTGGATTCGCTTTAATCAATACTCTTTTCAACGAAATGGCTTTTGGAGTTGTATTCGCTGGTGTCGCCGGAATCATGGTTTACATATCGCTGGATGAACTTCTACCTTCGGCAGAGAAATATGGAGAGCACCATCTCTCAATTTCCGGGTTGATTGCGGGAATGGCATTAATGGCAGTCAGTTTGCTAATACTCTAGTTCTGCGGAAACCACCGGACATGGTTCCATATCTGAGAGTGGAGCCCGGTAAATGCTGTATAATGACTGTGGTATTAGTCCCGCCAGTGATACAATAATTCCGTTGAATTACGTGCTCCGGAGGTGCGTTATGATGAAATGGATAGACAAAGTGGAGGTTTGCCGAAGCACAGCTTGCGACCTTCTTCACGGCCTTTTCAGGCTGAATAACAACGACCGATTTCTCGAACATCTCAAGCCCTCGCTCAACAAGGGTGATTTTGAGCAAGACAGGATATTCAGAACTGGATTAACGAAACAAGAAGTATTCTCACCTCTGACATTGTTCAGAAACTCGAGGAGTTTTTTGATTGGGAAACCTTCTTCGGAATGTGTCTCCTTCCGGATATAACGCACTTCAATCTCGAAAACGCAAAGCAATTGATCAAACATATAAAGGATATGCCTGAAAGAGTTCTCTTGATTCACTTTATATACTCCGGTTATGGACCCCGCAAGGGAACTATCGATATGAACACCTTTGAAAAGATTATGAATGACGACAAGAAATTGCTGCTCTTTGTCTCGAGTAATATGTCTTTCTCGACAGAACGAAAGGCGATTCTCTTTGAAATGCTATCGGATCCGTCCAGAACGAAGGAGAACTTTCTGTATCTACTCGAGTGGTTCTATGAGAATGCTTTTTCGATTGTAGAACCTATGATCGAGAAGCTTCTATCAAGAACGGCAAGTGAGTTGAAAAAGGAAATAATGCATTCTGGTGAGAGATTCCTCATGTTGCTGATAAAAAACATCGACTACACGCGCTACGAAGAGCTAAAAAGAACGGTTATTTGCCCCAGCTACTTCTCGGAATTCCTGGTCTCAAACGCATCGGTCCCTTTCGTCAACGAAGATATGTACACAGTGGGGTTCCGCTTCAAAGAAGTTATGTCAGTTTCAAAGGATAAGCTGGAGATGGCCGCAGATACTTTCGATGCTTTGGCCCACGAAAAGAGACTTGCCATAATAAAACACCTTTCTGCGGGGCAATCCTCGGGAAATGAACTTGCCAGGGCGCTGAACCTTTCAAATTACGAAATTGGCGAACACACGGCGATTCTTCGAAAAGCGGGAATGGTTCGCGTTGAGAAAATGAACCAAACGTTGAGTTTTTCCCTTGACAAAGGAGCTGTACGCCGCGAGGTCGGAAAGGCACTTGAAGACCTTTTGAAAGATGTAGAAAGCTAGTATCGTTCTTCCAGTTTCCGGTAGACAATCTCTATTTCAAGCAGACGCAGTTTCTTGAAAGTTTTCTCGTCCTTCTTGTTCTTCAGCATTTGAAGGGCGACTTTCGCGCCAATTGAAGCCAAACTTCCAAGGGTCTTTCCGGTAGTGTACCACTGCTTGAGAGGCGTTTCCTTGAGAATTATCTCAAGAGGGGTTACTTCCTCTGCTTCCATTACCACACTGTGGGGTTTGACGCTTTTCTTCAGATTCTCAAGATTCATCTCCAAGTTCTCGTATGTCTTCTTAATACTACTCAGCGAAACCAGGCTTTCAACCGAATACTCCGATGGTCTTCGGGAAGGAAGTGAGCTATCGAAAACTTCAAGAGCCCTCTTAAGGTTGTTCTCTTCACCAATGTAATCTCTCTTCTTTGGCCCAGAATCCGAAAAAAGCTGGATACCCCGCTTTCTGACTTGAATTTCCCTCTCCGTACTCATATATCTAGCGTATCCTTATCGGTTTCTGTCATGATTCTAGTCACTTCAAATTTCAGATCTTCATCTATGAGAGAGAAGATATAGCCGTATACGTAGTTGAAATATTGCATCGTCGGGCCATCGAAGTAAGAGGTATTCAGTGAACCGATCTTCTCCTTCAGAATCATTGGAAGAGAGCTTCCGCTTCTAGACAGTTCCTTCTCGTTTTCAGAAAACTCGTCGAGAAGCTTCTTCAATCTCTCAATTGCCTTTCTATTGTATCTCGCGTATCTTGAGCTTCTTAGAGATTCTACCTTTTCCTCAGCCACTCTGTAGAACCCATTCTTCACATCTCGATATCTCTCGTTCTGTGTCTCATCTAGCAAGGAGAGATCAAGGCCGGTCTCTAATCTTGCCGCATTGTTCATTGAATCTCTTATCGCCATCTCATCGTTTGAAGCCTTGATTCCCTCCAAAATACTCTCAAGCTCCTTCAAAATCTCTTCATTACGTTCATTCTGCCTTTGTTTGAGATCAAGATCCCTTTGCTTTCTAAGAGAGTAGAACTCTTCCTGCGCCTGGACAAGTCTTTTCGAATATTCAGTGACAAGCGTTATTGAATTTGCGTTGGAAGCTGCTCCAAAATCCTTAAGAAGCCTTTCAGCCTTGAGAAAGATCTCCTCCACCTCATCCTCGCTCTTCGCATTCTTCAGATCTGCGAAGACTTTGTCCATTGCAAGCCTGAAGAACTCCATGTTGTTTGGAAACCTACCGGCAGCCACGCTAAGGACGAGCCTGCTCTCAAAATCTTGATTTCGCTGCTGCAATTCCTTCAGGCGACGCATAAAGTCCTCAGGACCTGGCTCTTTTCGAAACTTGAACTCGTATGGCCCCAGAAAGATGCCTCCTTCTCTCAGAATAAGCCTGTAGGCAAGATAACCAAGCAAAACAGCCACTACTATCAGCAAAACAAGCATAGGAATCCCTCCACAAAAGCTCCTTCAAATAGGATAATACCATTTTTTCGATAATTAGCGGGTCACGAAGTAGATGGCAAAAACCCTCGACTCCTTGAAAGATTAAAGCAAAAGAACGTATATGTCAGGCCGAACAATTCTCGAAAACAACGGCTTTGGGGGTATAATACTGCAGCTTAAGACCAGTACTCGCTTCTAGTTGATTTTCCCTTTCAAGACTTCCCCCGAGCGTGCTTCGGAGAATTTTCTTTCCGCTTTGCCAGAAAACTTCCCGACAAGATCGTTAGTGCGGGTTCCGGGAGGAACCTGATCAAAAGGTAGACAACAGCCATGTTGATCAACCAGTATACATACCAGAATCTTTCCATGATTTCAATTGGATCTCCAACAAAATCGAAAATTGGATAGACAAGGAAGCCTGCAGCTATGTGATACCCCAGCACAAACAGTGTTCGCCTTCCAAAAAGAGAAAAGATCCGCTTTAGAGGCTCGATTCTCTCCAGGAGTTGAGCCATACCGGAGATTGCGATTATTCCAAATACGGCAGCAAATATATACAGAGAAGGCGATGAACCGAAATAGTCTTCCATCAAATACACTTCACCACAAAACGCCGCAGCGATCGCATATAACGCAGACGAAACGATTGTCATCATAACGGGAACTCTTCGTGTCAATATCCCGAAAGATTTCACAAACTTACCCATCGCAAAATACGGCAGGGCAGCTAAAGCAACATCGAGTTTGAAGGGAAATGATCCAGAGAGAAAAAACATCGACACAAAGCCCAACACTATTCCTACTGGAAGGATCCGGAGTTTTCTGAGAACTGCGTAGTAAATCTCCATAACAAAGACGGCCGGAACGAACCACAAAGGAATAATGTTCACGGGAATCATTCCAACGGCAGTCCTAACGGTCAAAACGTTTAGGACTACATCAGTTAGCACGAAATTGAGCTCTTCTCTTGTCACGATCATTTTTACGGCTAGCCAGATCAAAATATTTACCGACGCCATTGTGTAATAAGGAACGATTAGCTGTTTAAATCTTTTCAAGAGGTTCGTTTTGAAGTCTCCTTCTTTCGATATCAACCCTGAAAGAAAGAAAAACGTGCATGCCGCCGGATTTATGAGATTAGCAACGATTTGCGGAGGAAGAGTGTGATACATTACCACTAGTGCCATTAACAGGCCTCTGGCTACATCTATCCAAACAATCCGTTCATCAATGAAGTTTAGTCCGTCTGGTTGTTTTGCCAATGCAACACCCCGTGAGGAAATTCACTGACAGTATATCACAGTCAAGAGCGGTCCGCTGAATTGACAAACGAGCTATTTATGACTGCAGGCCGAAAACCAAACATATTCACATCCTGGGAAGGACCCGCCATAACGATGGGGCGATCAAACAACCAAGAGAGACCCGGGATTTCGCAGAGGTGTAGGAATTCACGCAGATTCTATGCTGAATTATGGCGCTCCCGTTGTTATACTTATCAGTAGAGGAAGGTCAGAATTTTCAAGAAGAAGCACTATTTGGGACAGTGGGTACACTAAGGAATCTTTCTGGCCGAACGCCCGTCTCGCAGGAGGTATGCTTATGAAGAAAGTTCTTCTGATTATCATTGTACTTGTATCATTCTTGGCGTTTGCCCAAGAGTACGATGAGCTGTTGAACACACTTTTATCAAGGAGTGAGGCTTTCGTATCTTTCTCGGGAGCTGGCTTTGATGCGCGTTTTGTGCCGACGTATGCCGCTACTGATTCAGAAATAAAAATGATGCAGAACCAGAATCTGCTGGGCATACTCATAGTCCGATCTACAAGAGTCATGGACATTGAAGTGAATAACGTTGTAATCATCGATGCCAAGAGCAACGAAAGAATCGCTCATAAAATCTACAAAGTCGAAGATTTGTCCACGTCTTTGGAACTGCCTTTCTCTCTTCCTTCCGGCGGTGTTCTTGTCCTAACCTCGGAAACCCCATTAGAGGACTATTTCATGGACGTTAGAGTACAACAGATTCTACTTCCATGGAGAGTGAGAACTACTGAACCCGGCAGACTTGTCGAGATGGCGCCGGTGACTCTCGACGAAACAATCTCGGCATCAGATTCGCAAGCCACGGATGATTATGATACTCTGGTTGTCGGTATAGCCGACTTGAATGATAGACTGGACTTCTTACAGGACAATGTTGAAGGATTGAATCTACAATTTAGAAGGCTAAACACTCTATTCCTTGATACTCAAGTTGCACTGGCTGAATACAAGGCAATGGTAGATCGAGGCGCTTTTGATGTTGAAGAGTTCGTGTTGACAATAGAGAACAGAATTGCTGCACTCGAAGAGACAGTAGTAGACAATCCTGTCCGAAGGATAGAGTTTGAAGAGCTTAGCGATTCTCTGGACCGTCTTTACTCATCTCTTGCAAACTGGAGCGACGAGATCTCAAGAATTGAGACACTGGCAGCTTCTCAGAGCCTGCTTCAAGTATCAATACAAGATCTTCAGAATCGAGTGGCACAGCTCGAGGAGTCTGCAAGTGAACAAGCTGATTCAGACGAGATTTCGTCAATCATGGTGAAGATTGATGAAATAAGTGAAGGCCTGTCTGAGGCTGAAAACAGACTTGAAGAACTCGGAAAATCCATTGGTACCCAATCGGATGAGGTAGTCTCAGTCAGAAATGACTTGAGCGAGAAAATCGACTCTTTGATTGAGCGTTTGGTAATTGTCGAAGAATCTGTTCAGAGCAATATTGAGAACGTCACGATCAACAGTGAGCTATTGGAAGGAGTGTCTTCAGAGCTGAAAGGGCTTTCGGTCTACGTATCAGAGACAGCACTTTCTCAGATGGAGAAAATAAGTTCGATGTCTGGAATACTATCGGATGTTGAAGCGAGAGTACTGGCAGCCGAGAGTTCGCTGTCTGATGTCGAAGAGATCAGAGCAAGATTGTCCGCCTCCGAATCAACGACAAGAAATCTGTCCGACAGAATAGACACTCTTCGGAATACCTTTTCCTCAGCCGAAAATACCATTTCAGACCTTGTGAAAAAGGTTGAGGACCTTGAAGTCGGCGTCTTTGGAACGGGAGCAATTAACATGGATGAAATCGAGACTGAGATACTCGAATTGCGCGAAATTGCCGACAGTCTTTCAAGAGGTTTTGTGAGATTTAACGCAGATCTGATAACTTTGAGAGAATCGATTCCTCCTGAAGGAGTATCTATCGAAACCTTTGAAGATACGCGTGGTGAGTTCATGGAAGAGATAACTATTCTTCAGAGTGATCTCACTGAACTTAGAAGCTCTTTGACTGAGCTGGATCTCTCATTCGGGCTTCTGCAAGACTCTCTTGAAGCAGTTTCAATAGACCTTGATAGTATTAAGGGAAACTTTGACGGATCAGTTGCTGCAATTGACAGCAATATGAAGACAATCAAAAGACTTCAGGATGATCTGTCCGTAACTGAGCAAGAACTTGCGAAAGTCAGAGAAGATCTCAGTAAACTTTCCGAGGACTTCGGGTCAAGAGTTGTTTCCAGAGAAGAAATTAACGCTATCGCCGAAGAGCTTGTGAATAAATCCAGAGAAGAATCGGCACAAGAGATTGCTTCACTGAGAAGGACGAACAACATCTGGTTGACGGTCGCAGTGATTTCATCTCTGGCAGCAGTTGTTCTCGGAATAATAAACATACTTCCTTAGATTTGACAAATTGTTGCAAGGAGACGTTCGCAGAAAGATGAGTCCGACTAGAAAGACGCAGATAATTGTGGTTTTCTGTCTGGTCTGCTCTGTTGGTCTGGCTGGCTCACCGTTTTCGGAGATCAGGGCATTCGCCGATTTAGTGGAACAGTTGTTTCTGGCTTCGAGAAGCAGCGAAAGCTTCGATCTTAAGAATCTCGATGTTGATTCCTATGGAAGACCGGCAATTGACTATAGATTCGAAGAAGATGTCATCTACTCCCGAGCTGGCGGAGAGACTCTTACAATGGATATTTTCACTCCCAACGATATAGATACCCCTAGACCCGGCATACTCTATGTTCACGGTGGCGCTTGGATTACAGGCGATAAGAGAAGCGGTCCCGGAGTGGTTATTGTAAGCGAACTCATCAGAGCGGGCTTCATTGTCTTTTCTATAGATTACAGGCTTGCACCGAAGTGGAAGTTCCCTTCCCAGGTGATAGATGTCAAGACGGCTGTCCGCTTTGTCAGAAAGCACTCCTCTGAATTAATGATCGATCCAGGCAGAATTGGAGCCTTTGGCACCAGTGCGGGGGCACACCTAGTATCTCTTGCTGCCCTAACTGCTGACAAAGGGTTGTTTTCAAGTGATGAATTCTCTGATCAGAGTGAAGAACTGATCTGTGTTGCGGATCTATATGGCCCGACCGACCTAGAAGCACTATTCACAGGGATTGAGAAAGAGCTAGCCGATTTGATTTTTGGCAGCGAAGAAGATGTCCTCAAGAAGGCTAGTCCTATCTCATATGTCAGAAGTGATTCCCCTTCCTTTCTTATAGTTCAGGGAGATAAAGATGCTGTTGTACCTCCCTATCAATCAGTCCGATTATTCGAAAAGCTCTTAGACAAAGGATGTAGTGCGGAGTTGATCATCGTAGAAAACGCCGGGCACGGATTGGTGCCCGACGGAGGAGAAATGAGACCTTCAATGATGGAAGTTGCTGAGAAGGTAGTTCATTTCTTCAAAAGCGCTTTGTCTAACCTATAATTGCGGAAAGATCCTCATCAACGGTCTTGATCGGCTTTATATCGAAATTATCAACAAGTACCTTCAAAACATTAGGCGATACGAAAGCTGGCAACACCGGCCCCAGGCGAATACCTTTTACACCCATGTATAGGAGTGCGAGAAGTACCGCTACAGCCTTTTGCTCATACCAGGCAATATCATACTCGATCGGCAGATCATTGATATCTTCAAGGCCAAAAGCCTCCTTGAGTTTCAGAGCGGTAAGAACCAGCGAATATGAATCGTTGCACTGGCCTGCGTCTACGACTCTCGGGATGCCTCCAATATCGCCAAGGTCTAGCATGTTATACCTGTACTTTGCGCAACCTGCGGTTAGTATTACCATCTCTCTCGGAAGCTTCTCGGCCAGGTCTGTGTAGTACTGTCTCTCCTTGGCGTGTCCGTCGCAACCGCCCATCACCACAAACTTCTTTATGGCACCGGCTTTAACTGCATCAATTATCTTATCCGAGACTTTCGATAGCTGGTCGTGAGCGAGACCGACAATGATGCTCTTACCTGGTCTTGCTCCTATATCCCCTACCTCAAGAGCCTTTTGGATAATCGGCGAGAAATCCTTCTGCTTTCCATCTACCCTGTTCGGAATGTGTGAAACGCCCGGCCAAGCAACAAGACCCGTTGTGAATATTCTTTCCTTATAAGAGTCCCTGGGCTTCTGAATACAGTTCGTGGTCATAAGAATTGGACCCTGGAATTCTTCGAATTCCTTTTGCTGGTTATACCAGGAGGTACCAAAATTGCCTTTCAGATGAGAGTACTTCTTCAGTCCAGGATAAGCGTTGGCAGGAAGCATTTCACCGTGAGTATAGATGTTAATTCCCTTTCCTTCAGTCTGTTTCAAGAGTTCTTCGAGATCAAGAAGATCATGTCCGCTAACGAGGATTCCCGGTCCTTCAACTGTGCCCGTAAAAACGGAAGTAATCTCTGGATTTCCGTAACTGCTGGTATTTGCCTCATCCAACAGAGCCATTGACTTTACTGCATATTCGCCCGCTTTGAGAACTAGAGAAACATAGTCATCAGCCGTTCGTGAGTCATCCAGGGTGGCTGCAAGCGCTTCCTGAAGGAAGTCTAGTATTGAGTTGTCCGAATGCTTTAGAATATACGCGTGATCGGTATATGCGGCAATTCCCTTGAGTCCATATGTTAGAAGCTCCCTCAGCGACCGAACATCTTCGTCTGAAGTATCCAGTACGCCAACTTCCGCACCCTTCATTTCGTAAACGTTCAGCCCACCGGAGAGCTTCCAGGTGCAGGCTTCGGGAACCAGGTCATTGAAATCCTTTCCGTGTTTCCTTCTGAAGCCCTCTTTGAAAAGTCGTTCGATTCTCTCTCTTACTTCCAAAGCCCTGTCTATCTTTTTGCCAAGGCTCTCGGAATCAAAATCGACATTAGTGATCGTTGTAAACAAACCCTCGGCAACATAAAGGCCGGTCTCTACGTCAGTTACTCCGATTTCCCGAGCTCTGACTCCCCAATATGAGATGCCCTTCAGAATCCATATTAGCAAATCCTGAAGATTCGCTACCTCTGGCTCTTTTCCACATACACCTTTGACAGTGCAACCAGTTCCCTTCATCGTTTCGGAACACTGAAAACAGAACAAGCAAATCCCTCCTTTATCGACATGAATATATTACAGTCACGGTCGTCACGTTATCGGTAACAATTGTTACGCCGAGTGATAAATCAATAATAGGTGAACTCTCTTGAGTAGATGAATTCTTCGGGAGGATTTGAACCGTCGAGAAACTCTGTTCTATGAAATTCCCGAACTGGATTGCCTCTATCATCTCTAGAGAGAATATCTACCCTCTTACGATATTCCGTCGCTTGCTCTTTACCTTCTTTTCTGATTCTGACGATCATCCTCTCGCCATTAAGCGAGCCATATGAATCATAGGAAAACTTGCTTTCCAAAACAATGTAAACATCTGTTTCGAGTTCAGGAATATTCTCCCTGACTATTGAATAGCTTTCAAGCTTTTTCCCATTCTCATCAAAGAAGAGAGTGTTGGTTGAAACTCCGGTCTCCGTCAAAACTGAAAAAGCAAGGGTTCTTTCATCGGTATCATACCAGTAGCGAGTTCTTTCCAGTTCAATACCTAATTCGTCAAAGGCAACGGCATCGTAGAAATCTCCATTATAGTAGATATCTACTCTCTGGAAAACAGACCCTTCTTCATCCATGAATTCCTTTTTGACTAACCTTCCCGGATCATCGTATGTATACTTTGTTTTTCCTCCTTCGGTTTCCCTGGAGATCACAAAACCGGCCTGATTGAAAATGATTATCTCTGGATCAGAAACCATGAGTTCGGCTCCCAATTTCACAATCTCGATTTTGGCAGTATGGACCTTTCCGGAGAAGCCAAACTGCTGAACGGTAAGTTCTTCTTCCATAAAGACTGCTGCCAGTGTGCTTAATGAGACCACTAATAGAACGACTATCACTATCATTTTCCTCATTCTATCTCCTCGCTTTCTTATCGACTTTATCAATGATATCAAAAGCATGGCAATCGGACATCTATGATACTCAGAGGTCTATCTAGATCAGTTCCGCCGTTCTTTCTTCTGATATACTGAATATGTTAATGAAAAAGCTTTTGCTGGAGGGATTGCAATGAATTTCAAAGAACTCTCTGAGGCAAGTGGAATCAAGTATGAAACAGTAAGAAATTATGTGAAAGTCTTGATTGAAGAAGGGCTTATCGATGAGGTCAACGAAGATGTAATCCAGATTGTGAAGAAAATGCCGGACTATACTTCCAAAGGCTTCACAGTTGTTGAGGCTGCCCATAGAGCAGTTGTCCTCAAGGATACGCATACTTCCGTTACTGAAGAACTTACTGAACTTCGAGACAAGATAGCCAGCCTTCAAGAAGAGAACCAGAGGCTAGAAAGAGAGCTTGGCGAGGAAAAAGCGACGGTCGCGGAACTCAAGGAAAGACTGGAGTCCTTCGAAAGCAATACAGAGAACTCTTCAGCTATTGATGTGTACAAAGAAGATGTCAAAACAGCCGCTGACGCACTGAAGACTGCAGTTAAGTCAGCGGGAAGTGGTCTTGTTCAGTTTCTTCGGTGGCTATTTGATACAGAAGAAGGGGTAACCAAGGACCATTCAGGTAAATGAAGCGAAATTTCCTTTCAGAAGCAAGGAGACGCTTCTTTTGCGTTAGCGTCTCCCCGAGAAACATCTATCCTAGAATATTCGAAAACTAGAAGTCGAGAGTTGCAAGGATTCCCGTGTACCACTCTGCCCAGGTAAAGGCGTCCTCTGAATCGGCCAGAGCTACGAGTGCAAAGTATTCTCCGGGACCAAATACCTCGGCATCAGTGGATTCAGAGAAGAGAGCAAGCCAGCAAAGCTGCCCTGAAAAGTCTAGAGCAAAGATACTTATGGTAGATTCCCTATCAACGTAACCCGAATAACTGTCGATTATCTCATAATCGCCAAAACCACCCAGATATTGGTAAACATATCCGTCAAGTACATCGTCAGTGCTCAGTATATCAGTCGCCTCACCCACAAACAGCTTTCCTACGATCGTCCCTTCCAGACCAAGATCAGCCACCTCGAAGTAGTCGGAAAGGTAGAACTGCACAGAGAATTCTGGTGGCATCATGAACCCAAAGTAATCACCTTCAACTTCTATCCAGTCGTCGACGAAGATCTCCACTTCCTCCTCACTGAGAAGAGAATCGACCATCACGATAAATGGGTCGGTATGCTGACCTTCTTCAGGAGTAAGGAAATCAACGACCTCATCTTCTTCTGGCTCCTCTTCAATTGAAATATGGCTTCCCACAATTCCAGCAATGATCTCCTTGGCTCTTTCAAGTTCGCCGTCTGAATAACTTGTAGGTTCGAAAACGAACATTGCGACAGGACCCGCCTCAGTAATATCAACCTCTTCGTCCGGATAATACACAATAACAAATGGGTAATCTACTACCGGATTCACCTTGAGAGATGCTAGATACACTACTAGCCCGTTGTCAAGCTCTGCAATCTCCTCGTATCTCTTTTCGGTAGAAGCGTTTTCACCGTACAAGGAAGTCACCACTGCCTGAAGTAGCTCATCGCGCGCGTAAGATTCAAGCTCGTAAAAGAAAAGTCTACCAAACAGCACTCCGTCTTTGTCAAAGATCTGAACGTCGTAGTTCAAACCGGTTTTCTCTTGAAAGATCGAGAAATCCTCAGGTATCATTATCTCTGAAGAACCTATCACTTCGATCTTCCAGGTGCTGTCATCGGGAGCTTTCCAACCCTCTCTGAAACTTACTAGGAGAGAATCAACTGTTCGTAGAGTTAGAGTAGCCAATCCTTCTGAATCAGGAGCATCAACTTCGGCTTCGGTGGCATCTGCTGTTTCAGTAGGTTCTGGAGTGAGGGTCCTGAGTCCAAGCTGCGCCATAAGGCTCGCAGCACAAAGAACTACTAGTAGCATAAGAAGTAATCTTTTCATATCTACACCTCCAAGTTATCACGGTCTCAGATCTCGAGACTTCTTTAAGAGAATTCTACCACCAGAATTTCATTATTGATACTTCTGTCGAGTGACTAACTGAAAACTCAGGCAGTTCTGTCGTAACCTCTTCCGGTATAGTCAAACCTCAGCCCCACATACTCAAGTGCTCTTCTCAGCGCCAAATTGACCGGGAATGTGTTTGCTCCCATATATGGATCAACTCCTCTAATCTGGCTCGAATAGTCGGCGAAAACCGGAATTTTCAAACCGTTCGAAAGCTTCCCAAGTAAATTCTCTACTGATAACGGACAGTGAATTTTCATGTACCTGCATACAACGGGGATTACCTGTCCCGATCTATTGATAATTCCTGAAAAACCAAATAGCCTGCAGAGGAGTGGCCTGCTGGCGTATTCTGTGCATCCTCCCTCTTCACTCACAGCTGAGGAACTTTCGAAGAGAATACACTGATCATTGTCATAGACTGAATCAAGTCGCTCAAGTAGCTGAGCGGCCTTTCCTTCATTCCAGAGTCTCAAAGAAAGAGGAAGAAATTCGGTAACAGTCACCTGAATCGCATCGCCCGAAGTCTTGCAACACTCCCTGCAAGAAGGCGGGCATCTAAGGCCTGTCTCAAGCTGGACATTTCTAAGTATCTTCTCAACTGAATCCAGAATTTCTTGAATTTCGTTGGCTTTATTGTAGAGATCGCCGAACGGTAAACCGCTAATCAAAAGCATTACCTCCCTCAACCACACTGGCTAGATCTTCTCACTTCTCAAAAGACAATTCAATTCATCGAATGTAAATTCTCTGCACAATAACCCCGATAAAGTGGAAGAAGGTGACAAACGTCTTGGTGGAAGCCGATAGGGGTTACGACTAGGAAAGATAATAGGAAAACCGATTGACCGTTTATGGTTTTCCTTTCACCGATAAGGGCAAGGACCGGAACGTGAGGCACCTAAGAGGAAGGAACGGGATGTCGAATAGAGTTCAGACGGAGAGAGCAGAGTATCGAGTGTAGGGTCTCGGGTGTGGTGAAAAAACGATTTACTCTGCAGTTATTCCGTGGAGCCTGACCCAAAATGCTTACGTTTGGGGCTTATGTTTTGTGCTTCTGTTTGGGGCTCTTGTTCAGGGTCATCCTGCGCTTGACTCAGGATCTGGGTTATTTGAAAGGTGGTTGCAGATGCGGTAGGGGGTAGGAAAGAGCAAAAGATCAGTTGCAAGTTACAAGTTGTGAGTTGTAAGAGGGAAGAACAAGAACCGGGGTTGGGGGTACGGGGTCGGAGGTCGGAAGAACAACAGAAATTGGTTCTCCGTTCGCCGAGGAGAACCCGTTATTCTTTCCAGAGCGAAGATCTTTTCTTCGTTCTTGGTCAGACCATTTGTTCAGAGAGTAGAGAGAAGGGGAAAGCAAAGAGGACAAGTAAGGATCTCGGATCTTCAAAGGTCTTAAAGAGCTCCTAAATCCCCTCTCGAGAGGGGTATCGACGGTTCCATCATCGACGGGGTGTGTGCACGTCAAGAACGGACCTCATGTTCAGCATAACGGAATCTTAGTCTTTTTGCTCTAGAGCTTGCAACTGCTCTTTCGATGAACGGGTACATGTTGCCAGACAGTCAACAAAGGGAGACACTTTGATCTCCACTTGAACGGTGGAGAGTATCTTCTATGAAAGGCGTTCTTTCTTGTGTCCGGTCTGACCCTTGGTTATTGGAGAATAATATATGGACACTAGAGAGTTTAACTAACAGTTCCTCGTAATTGCTCTGGATTTGGGAAAAATCTGTCGGTGAACTGTAATTCAGAGATCCATGAGGTCTCAGGTTATTGTAGAAGCCAAGATAAATGTTGAGTTTCCTGCATAGATCGTCTAGATTTCCTATTCTGCACACAACTTCTCAAGTACAGTGAACAACTATGTGTTGAGCAGAACACCTCCCAATTTGCATCTGGAGACTCTATCGCTCTCGTCCCTGCAAAAAACTTCACATCACCGCTATTTTGGACCAATGAGAAGTCTTTCATTTTTTACCCGCATTGTCTCTCTCATGAAAAGAGAGCAGCCGGTTTGGCTGCTCGTTCTAAGTCATATGAAGCCCGGGCCTCTTATTTACCTGCAGCTATTATTGCCCAGTTCAAAAGCCTCTCGAGGTATTCCTGATTTGATGGTTCTAGAAGAGGGTTTTTCTTGTCGATAATGTACTCTTCAAGCGATCGAAAACTCGCTCTACCTTCTAAGATGTCCTTCCCAATTCCAGACTCAAAGCTTCCGTACCTTTCCTTGAGAAGCCTTTCCAGAGTCCCTTCATCTATTAGTCTGGCAGCAGCTTTCAGCCCCAGGGCAAATGTATCCATACCGGCAATGTGAGCCACAAAAAGGTCTCGCTCCCTGTAGGAACCCCTTCTCACCTTGGCATCGAAGTTCAGGCCACCGGGATTTAGCCCTCCATTTTTGATTATCTCGTACATTCCAAGAGTTGTTGAGTAAACATCGGTTGGGAATTGATCCGTATCCCATCCCAACAGCAGATCTCCCTGATTGGCATCCACACTTCCAAGCAACCCATTGATCCGGGCAAATCTCAGCTCATGCTGAAACGTATGCCCTGCAAGAGTTGCATGATTAGCCTCGACATTGAACTTGAAATACCCTTCGAGACCGTATTTTCTTAAGAAAGACAACGCATTTGCAACATCAAAATCGTACTGATGCTTCATAGGTTCCATGGGCTTGGGTTCAATGAGAAACTGACCCGTAAAACCGATCTCCCTGGCGTGGTCCACAGCCATATGGAAAAACCTCGCTAAATTGTTCATTTCGAAGCCCATATCCGTATTCAGTAAGGTTTCGTAGCCTTCCCTTCCACCCCAGAATACGTAGTTCTTTCCGCCCAACTCCTTGGTAACTTCAATTGCCTTTTTCACCTGGGCCGCAGCATAGGCGTAGACATCTGCATCGCAGGAAGTAGCTGCCCCGTGCATGAATCTCGGATTGGCGAAGAGGTTCGCAGTTCCCCACAGTATGCCGACGTCACTTGTCTTTAGGTGATCGGCTATGTGACTAACAACCTGATCGAGCTTACTGTTGGTTTCTCTCAGCGTTTCTCCTTCAGGTGCTATGTCACGGTCGTGAAAACAGAAGTAGTCAACACTCAACTTCTCACAGAATTCAAATACCGCATCGATCTTCAGCTTTGCGAGAGTCATCGGATCCAGTACCGAATCCCAGCTTCTTTTCATAGTAGGCTTGCCAAACATATCCAGTCCGTCTCCCTGAAATGTATGCCAGAAGGCAATAGCAAACCTCAAATACTCCCTCATTGTCTTCCCCATAATGACTTCGTCGGGGTTATAAAAGCTGAAAGCCATAGGGTCGCGATTGTCAGGCCCTTTGTACTGAATCTTCTCTATCTTGTCGAAAATGCCCATTCATTTCCTCCTTTCAATCTACTATTCTTTCCTGCAGCTCGCTTATCTCTCTATAGTTGTCTTTTATGCTTCCATATAGATTTTTGTATATGCTGAAAACACTGTCATAGATTCTCTTAGCACTCTCGTCAGGCCTGTACTCTTTTTTCATCCTGATCCATGATGAAGAATCGATCCCTACAGCTCCTGCGGCTAGTCGTGCGGATCCATATGCCGGACCCTCGTCAACTTCAGGTAACCAGATCGACTTGCCAAGATTGTCTGCGATGATCTGACACCACGTATCGCTCCTTGAACCTCCGCCGACAATCCTCACGTTGCTAAGATCCGACCCAAGACTCTCAATCAGTTCTGCTCCCTCTCTAAGAGCAAAGCCCACACCTTCGTAAATGCTCCTAAAGATGTCTCCAACGCTGTGAAAAGTGGAAAAACCAAAGAGGGTCCCTCTTGCGTTCGGATCGCGGTGCGGCGTTCTTTCGCCGTTAAGGTATGGCAAGAAGATTACTCCACTGGAACCTACCGGCGTTCTTGCGACCAAGTTTTCCAGAGCTTCAAAGGAGAGGCTTTCTCCAAATCTCTCTTTGAACCAATTAAGTGAATTTGTGGCTGATAGAATCACTGCCATATGATAGAAGTCATTCCCTGTTACATGTCTGAAAAGATGCACTCCGCCTCCTGCATCTGGAACCCGTTGTTTGGTCAAAGCAACAACCGTTCCCGAAGTTCCTACACTTACCACTGCATCTCCCGGTTGTTCAACCCCGCAACCATAAGCCGACGCAGCATTGTCCGCCCCGCCAATTACGACCGGTACATCTCTCAACTCAGGAAGTGAAGAATGAGTAACAGTTCCAGCGATCTCACCTGATGCAATCAAAGCAGGATTCGCAGAGAAGCTGATACCTGCGATCTCCTCAATTCGCCTGTCAAATGAGCCGTTGAGATCCAGCATAGAGGTTCCCGAAGCATCCGAAAAATCAGTCGCAACCACGCCCGTCAGCCTCATAACTATGTAATCCTTCGGCAGCATCCAGGTTCGAATTCTTCTGAAGCTCGAAGGTTCGTTATCGGCAAGCCACAGTATTTTTGGAAGTGTGAATCCAGTCAGTACAGGGTTCCCAAACTTCTCGATGACTTTCTTCTCTCCACCAAACCGCTCGGTTATCCTCAAACACTGACGCTCCGTCCTCTGATCACACCACAGGATCGCGGGATAAACGACATCACCTTTTTCATCGAGCGCAACGAGAGAATGCATCTGTCCACTAACAGATATTGCAGAGGGATAGGCTCCATTCCTACTGGCGAGAGCTTTCAAAACAACCGAAACTGCATTCCACCATAACTCGGGATTCTGTTGAGCCCACCCAGGTCTAGGGGTCTCCATTGAAATTTGATAAATGGAAGAATCAATAACATTTCCGTTTTCGTCAACTGCGATTCCCTTTACAGAATTCGTTCCGACGTCTATTCCAAACACTGTAGTCATAACATTACTCCCTCTAGACAAAATCAACTGTTTTCTTATCAACTATGTGCAGAGCGGCTCCTATCATTTTCGAACTAGCCATTCCCTTTTCATGGAGGACGCTTCTGATTATCCTGATTTTCTGACCGGTAGCATAGAGAACCCTCGAATTCACCAGATCAATCAGGTTGTGCAACGAGCTTTCAGGAATCATCGAAGCGACTCCGCCCAGAATAACAACCTCAGGATCAAGCGAATTCACGATGTTGATTATACCAACAGCGAGACTCTTCTCAATCTGGCTCAAAAGAGGCTCAAGAATAGTTTCAGATGAACTCAGGATGCTCAAGTACTTCTCGTTGTTGCTATCCCCCCCAAGCGCAAATCCCATTTCATTTGCCCTGGCTACGATCGCTTCAGTGGAGGCTACTGTTTCCCAGCAACCGAAATTCCCACAATAACATTTCTTTCCATCGATTTGCACAGTCATGTGTCCCAATTCACCGGCGGAGTAATCACGTCCTCTGTATATCTGTCCGTCGAACATTATTCCGCAGCCAATTCCCTCAGATACATACACGAACACAACATCCACTGCAGAAACCAGAGAAGGGTTGTTCCATTTCTCCGCAATCAGTGAAAGGTTCGCTTCATTGTCAAGAAAGACGGGATACCGTCTGGAAAGCCTTTCTCTTAGAACAAGATCCTTCCAGCCGAGATGTGGCACGTAAACTATCCTTGAATTCTCAACGTCAACAATTCCAGGAACCGAAACCGAATAGCCGAGAAACCTGTACTTCGGGATATTTCTCGAAATCATCTGCGTCTCTGCAGAAAGCACTTTCATGAATTCATCGAAGTCATGAGGGGTACTGAATTTGTTGACAACAGATACTGAACCATCAAAGAAGCCTTTGCCGACGATTGTTTCTTCAACTCCAATATCTATTACCACTGACATGAAAGCCTTCCTGTTTAGTCGAAGAACAATCGCTTTCCTCCCTATACGGCCAGTATCTTCGGCCTTGATCTCCTCGCAAAGGCCCATAGAAAGAAAGTCTTTGATTATCTTTGTCACAGTACTGGGATTTAGACCAGATGCGATGGCAAGATCTCTTCTAGTCGTCACGGGGCTCTTCCTCAATAACTGAAGAATCAGCTTTCTATTGGATCTTCCAATGTTTTCTGAATCCAGCTTCTTGCCGACCAAGCGAAATCCCCCTTTCTTATATAGCTTACTACCAATTCCAGATTAGAATAAATCTCTACAGAAGCATTTAGAGGCGGTTGTTAAGGAATATCACTCTTAACTTGTCTCTTCCTAATTTATTTATTGCTGCAAAAAAATGAAAGAGTTTTCACTGTCGGTATCCACTGATAATTCTTTTTTGACCGCCTGAGAACAATTCAACGTTCTTGTATGACAATTCTAACAGAGGAAAAGGAAGAAGACACAAAACGGCTATGTATGACTCCTGCCAAATGGCCGCCAACCAGGTGATAGAGGATGCCTCCATTTCTGTGCGTATTCCTGGGTCACTTCCTACCTCAACAATCATTCCTCAGGAAGATCAGCTAAAGGGTGTCAGACTACCAGAGAGGGATCCGTGAACGCTATGACATGAAACAAACTATCTCTTCAGTCAAATACTATGTGGTGACTTCTTTACTATAATGTAGAGTGAGAACGATAGAGGAGGTCTTATTCATGCTAGAGAAGATAAAGTACATAGTTTGGCCGTCCTACGATTTTCTATTGAGTATTATGAGGGTCAACTGCAACGAAATGATAGTGGGCGCGTACAAAGACCAGGATTTCATAGAGCAATTCAAACCCGATGCAGAGATTATTGATTGGGTAAAGGAGACAAAGAGATCACTTCCCTCGGACATTGAAGAACTTTTTGAACGTTTTTTTGATTGTGAAACGTATTTCGGTGTAGGCACCTTTGCTCTGGTCCAAGAACGTAATCTTCAAAGCCCGGAAGACTTCATTGAAGCTCTAAAGCAAACTTCCGAGAAGAGCATACTCGGACGTTTTCTCAGAACCGGATTTGGGTCGGACATAAAAGAAAGAGAGAATTCTCAGTTTGAAGAGCTAATAGAGAAACTCACCCTGGACGAGATATACTCCTTTTCATAACTGAGAGCACTATCTTCTCATCTATTCAGAAGGCGAGCATTCCTTGAACTGCTTGAAAACCCATCTCAGACAAAAGAGGATCTCTTATATCCGTTTGAATGGTTTCTGGAAAATGTTTTCAGTAAGATCAGGAATGATGTGAGGAAATCTAACCAGAAATATCTAAGATTGCTCGAGAGACATGTTCAAGAGGATGGGACATCATATCTTGAGAGACTCAATCTTGTCAGTCTTTTTGATGTTCTCGAAACGGTCACTACTTTAGAACTGAGTGTCTCTCCTTTTCTTCGTCTCGACCAGGCAAGCCTAATGATCAATAAGGACAGGTATCTCTTCATTCTTGGTTACGACAGGATGGAAGTTCCATTCAGAGAGAAGGATGAGCGACTGGAGTGCATCGATGTTTTTGATGTCTGGCAGATAGAGAAAGGCTTGCGATCCTTAAAGAACTTAGCAGGGAACCCAACAGCCCGGTTTCTCTTGCTGAGAAGCTGAAAATTTCTGCAGGGGACCTTAGCAATCATTTGGAAAAGCTGAAGAAGGGAAGATTGCTGGAGAGTGTTTACGATGGTTAAAATGTTAAGTGTACAGTCAAGTCAGAAAAGATAAGAAGATTGGTTAATGAATCACTCGACAAATTACTGGAGGAAGAAAGCTAGACAGGGATAGAAGAAGGGATCTTTTTCGGTAAAACAAACGGGGCCCAATGGCCCCGCAGATTCTAGATGTAATCAGTCGATGAAATCACTGAATATCTCCATGAAAAGCTCTGTATTCTCTACTATTACGCTGTGACCATATTCCTGAAGTACCTTCACTTCGATGTTCTTGATGAGCTTTTCGAATCTCCTTGCCATCTCCTCAGAAATTAGCTGGTCTAGCTTTCCAACTATCACCAAGTGAGGCACTTCTGTCTTTTTCAGCTCGTCACTGAAATCATATTCTTCTAGCGCCCTGGCATTTTCTACAAAACATTTTTCGTCCATCAGAAGAGCGTCGTCAACAAGGCGTTCAAGAAAATCATCTTCCTTACGAGTAGGCATCACACCCATGAGCGCCTTCTTGAGAAGCTCTCTGTTTCCTTTGTACATCTCCAGGTAAGGATAAACTTCTTTCGGAGTGATTAATCCGTCTGGCGGGGCCGGGTCTACTAAGACTACCCTATCAATCAGATCGGGTCTCTTTGTGACAACGCTTTGAGCAACTGCACCTCCCAAAGAGTGTCCAACGAGAACAACTCCATCTGCTTCCATTTCAAGTATGAAATCAATCACATAGTTCGCATAGTTATCAATGCTAATCTCTTCGAGTCTGTCGGATCTGCCGAAACTAGGTAGATCAATTGCATAGCCCTTGAATCTCTGAGGTAGAATTTCTAGAGAGGGCTCGAACCAAGTACTTGAAGCAAAATTCCCGTGAACAAAGACAACAGGAATTCCTTCAGAACCTACAGTCTTTAGATAGAAGATCTTCTTGTCCAATATCCTCGCATAATTCTCGGAAACCGTCCTCTTCATTTCTAACTCCCTCCTATCTAGCATTGAAATTTCTCTTTCGTCATCCTTGATATTAACATCGATGATGACGAAAGAAGCATTATCTTCAACGCCGTCTGCAAAAACATGTTCTGCCAGAAAAACACCAATCGAAAACGAGAGAACTATAATGATTACCACAAACCGCTTTTCTTGCATCTCTACTCTTTCCTGGACTTCTCGCCTTGTATCACAAGCCGAGATAAGAGCGCTTGACATGTTCGTTGTGCATCAGGTCTTCGGCGTTGCTTTCAATTGCAAGGGTGCCGTTCTCAATAACGTAACCCCTATCTATAACCTTTAAACCCTGTCGAACATTCTGTTCCGAAAGGATCATAGATACTCCTTCAGACTTTATTACGGACAGCTTCTCGAAGAGCTCGGAAACTAAAGAAGGCTGAAGTCCCACTGATGGTTCGTCAAGAATCAGCAGCCTTGGAAGTGCCATTAGCGATCGGCCGACAGCCAGCATTCTTTGTTGTCCTCCGCTCATCGTTCCAGCCAACTGATAAGCATGTTCTTTGAGCATCGGGAATATTTTGAAGACAAACTCCAACCTCTCGTCGACTCTGTCTCTTGCCTCCTTGATATAGGCAGCTCCAATTTTCAGGTTTTCAAGAACCGTCATGATTGGGAATAACTCACCGTCTTGCGGAACGACCGAGATCCCCTTCCTCACAATCGTGTGAGTCTCATAGGGAAGAAGGGATTCGCCTTCAAAGAGGATTTCTCCTTCTTTCGGTTTCACAAGACCGATTATGGAGTTTATCAAAGTTGTCTTTCCCGCTCCGTTGGGACCAAAAAGGCCAACTGCCTCCTTTCCGACTGAGAAGGAAAAGTCCGAAATAACTTGAATTCTTCCGTATGAAACGTATAGGTTTTTGACTTCAAGCATCAGGCATCCTCCCCCAGATAAGCTGTGATAACATTGTGTTGCTGCGAAACTTCACTGTATGGACCTTCTGCAAGGATTTCTCCTCTATCCAGGACAACAACTCGCTCTGTGATCTCCCTTATTACGCTCATCACGTGCTCAATAATGCAGATTGTCACACCAGTATTCCTAATCTTCCTAACTGTCTCTATCATCTCTCTAGTCTCATCCATGTTCAATCCAGACATCACTTCATCAAGGAACAGAATCTTCGGGTTCGTGGCCATGGCCCTTGCAAATTCAATTTTCTTTATTTCAAGCACAGTTACTTTGTCAAGGGTTTCATCAGGCTTAGACAACCCGATTGTTTCGCAAAGTTTCAACGCGCTCTTTCGACTCTCTCTTAGCTTTTCTCCCTTTCCAAAGAGACCACCTATCATGACATTTTCAACTACGCTGAGGTTCTTCAGTGGTCTTGCGATCTGAAAGGTTCTTGCAATGCCAAGATTGCATCTTTTGTGTGCTGGAAGAAGTGTAATATCAGTTCCATCAAACACAATTCTACCCTCGCTCACGGTGTGAACACCAGATATCAGGTTTGTTAGAGTTGTCTTTCCTGCACCGTTGGGTCCTATCAGACCAAGTATTTCGCCTTTCTGGATCTCCATCGTGACGTTGTTAACTGCGACAAGTCCGCCGAAGCGTTTTGTTACTCCTTCAACTTTGAGTATACTCATCTTATCGTTCCTCCAGACGGCGTTTTCTTATTCCAAAGAGATCTTTTAAAGCACCATACACACCGTTAGGCATGAAAAGTACAACAACAACAATTATCACGCCATAAATTATTAAATGACCGTAGGGCATTATTAGCTTCAGATACTCTGAGGAAAGACCAAGAATAATTGCGCCAAGTACTGGACCTAGCGTCGTATAGATTCCTCCTACTAGTGCCATTGCTATCGGAAGAAGAAGATAGTGAGCTGAAAAGCTGCTTTCTGGATACACAAATCCATACTGAAGTGCGTATGTTGATCCTATTACACCCTGAATAATCGAAGTCACAACAAACACAAAGATCAGGTACTTGTAGATATTGACTCCATGGGATTTTGCAACCGTTTCATCGGCTCGTATAGCATCGATAGCAAAATGGATTCTTGATCTCTGAAACAGTTCAGAGACTACAATTGTACCTACCGCTATGCCGAGCATTAACCAGTACACTTTTGTTGAATCGTAGTTGAAGAGGGTTGTGTATACTATCTTTCCACCGGGACCGCCCGTAAGTTTGTGCAGGTTTCTTATTATGACCATGAAGACGCTTGCAAGAGCCATTGTCGTAATGGCAAAGTACAGACCTCTCAAGCGCAAAATAGCCATACCAAGAAGCAAGGACACCCCACCAGCCAGCAGACCACCTAGAACAATGCCCATTACTGGGTCAACACCAAAATCGGCAACAGCGATAATTCCTGTGTAGCCACCAAGTCCGAAGAATCCGGCTGTTCCAAAAGACAGCTGACCAGTTCTCAGCATCATATCCCAACTGATTGCCAACGTCATGAATGTCAGAATCGTGATCGCAACACTAATGAAGTACGCCTCTGTAAGAACTGGGAGAAGCGCCGCTGCTATCAACACTAGCAAGATGATTAGCGACTTGGTTATCTTCATAGTGATTGCCTCCTTAGTGATCTGATCATTATGACAGTTATTAACACCCCAAAGAAAACAATATCTGACCAACCGGCGTAACCAGGAATTGACTGCACAATGGCTTCTCCAACTCCGAGCATAATTCCACTGACAAGAATACCGGTAAGATTTCCAAGTCCCGCCATTGCCACAAGACAAAAAGACTTCATAGTGAATGCCGCTCCAACTGACGGGAAAATCGCGAATCTTGGGACCATGACACCGGCTGCAATTCCGAGGATTGCAACGGAGATTCCGAATACAAAGAGATAGACGAAACCCGTATTAATTCCGACAATTTTCGCGCCACGCGGGTTTTGACCAACCGCAAAGGTAGCCTGCCCTAACCTGGTTTTCTTCAAGAAAAGCTGAAGAGCGATCAGTACTGCAACAGCGAACAGAACGTACAAAAGCTCATATGTGCCAAATCGAACGCCCGCTATAGTTGTTGACGAAGAAGAGTACTCAACATACACGCTTCTTGGTCTTGATGTCCATATGAGATTCATTGCTTCCAGTAATATCATAGATATTCCGAAAGTGAGTAGCAGCTGGTTTAAATGACCCGCCTTTAGAACTCTCTTAACAGTCAGTTTGTAGATCACTACTCCAAGCAAAAACAGCAGAACGAAAACAGGAATTATGGACAGTAAAGGATCCATTCCTAGGTTTGTCGAAAAGAGATAGACAAAATAAATACCTAATGAAAGAAAATCTCCATGTGCAAGATTCATAATACCTACCACTCCGAGGGTTAGTGAAAGCGGCAATCCAACCAATGAATATAGGCTTCCCCTCTGGAGTCCATAAATAGCAGCGTGAGGATTCCAGATAGCCACCACGACAATTACTGCAATCAGGAGAAAGACATTCCTGTGCTTCTTCAAGAACGAGATACTCTCCAAGTCAGTCACCATCCAAGCTACAGCTTTTTAATAATAAGGTCGGGCACGAATGCCCGACCTAGATTCGCTTATCTTCCTTCCCAGGAAGGAAATGGGTACAATGGTTCGGCCGTCTTAAGATCTAGCGGCCAAATTACCTGCTGCTCTCCACCCTGCCACTGAAGGATTTTCTGGGCAGTGAATCCCTGATGCTTTATTACATTGCTGGGAGCCATCTTCAAGACTTCACCTATCGGGGAAGCATATTCCACTTCCTCTAGAGCCTTTATGAGCGCAGCTTTCTCAAGCGTACCAGCTGCTTTGATTCCTTCAGCAAGGAAGTAGATATTCGTGTAGCCAAGCGGTGCAAAGTAAGTTGCCGGTTCCTCGTTGTACTTCTCGATGTAAGCATTCCAGAAATGCTCTGCAGTCGGGCTTACCTTGTTGATTGTTGGTGCCCACATTCCGTAAAGTGTTACACCTTCTGCTAGAGGAGAATCTCCGAAGTGTGCCGGCCAGCCTGGAGGTGCTCCGACGAAGAACTTCGGTGCAAATCCAACTTCTTTTGCCTGCTGAAGCATCGGAAGAGCATCGGCATCGTAACCTGCCCAGACAAAGAGGTCCGGGTCAAAGGCCTTAGCCTGCTGAAGCATTGCTCTGTAGTCTCCTCCACCAAGCGCCGCACTCTTGAAGGAGACTCCCATATAGTCACTCATGACGGCTGCCCACGTTCCTTCTCCCTGATCGGCCTGAGATTGAAGCACAAGATAGGATTCATGGGAGGCAGAACCAAAACCGCCTTCTTCATAGGCAAGGAAGACCTTTTCAATTACGATGTCGGGATAAGCCTCAGCTAATTCTGTCCAACCCAGGCCGTAGCTTGCACCCTGCTGGTAGTCCCATGGATGAAGATGGAAATACCAGTCGGCATCCGGTCCAACTGCATTCTCGCAGAGGTATGAAGCCGCGCCGCTCCAGATAGTGATTTTCTGATATCTTTTCATTACTGGGATCTGCGCAAGATGGACTGAAGATGCCATGCCTCCAACGAAGAAATCAACCTTATCTACTGTAGCAAGTTTCTCAATTGCTGCGGCTCCCTTTTCGGGCTTCAGCTCGCTATCCACTACAATTAGCTCCAGAGGTCTACCAAGTAATCCCCCTGCAGCGTTGATCTCTTCAACAGCAAGTCTCATTGCTTTTGCAGATTGATCACCCGTGATGTCTCCTAAGGGGACGACGGCACCAATCTTGATTGGAGTGGCGGCAAATGCAACAAAGGTAGTTACAGCTACCACCAATAATACTAACAATGCTCTTTTCACTTTCCCACCTCCTACGTAGGTTGTTCATAATGATTTCTGGTGCACTAGTACATCTAGACTTCATTACAGAAAAGCAGTATTCAAGATCTGCAAGAGATTAGACTCTCTTTACTACTACTGCGGTTCCCATCCCGCCGCCAATGCACAGAGAAGCAAGACCAAATTCTAGATTTCTCTTTTCCATTAAGTGGAGAAGAGTAACGATTATTCTGTTTCCTGATGCACCAATTGGGTGTCCAAGCGCAATCGCTCCTCCATTGACATTTGTCCTTTCAAGAAGCCATTCTTTTGAAACTCCGTAGATCTCCATAAGGCCCTTCAAGACTGATAGCGATTGAGAAGCAAAGGCTTCATTTAGCTCGATAAGATCGATGGCTTTGATATCCAAGGACGCTTTTTTCAGAGCCTTCTCAACGGCGGGCACTGGACCGTATCCCATAAATGCGGGGTCTACTCCGGCCTGCGCGTAAGCAACTATTTCTGCTATTGGCTTCAGCCCGAATTTTTCCACTGCCTCTTCACTCGCCAGGACTGTCGCGCTTGCCCCATCGTTTATTCCCGAAGAATTCCCGGCCGTAACGGATCCATCCTTCTTGAAAGCGGGCCTTAGCTTTTCCAGAATCTCCATGCTCGTTTCTCTTGGGTGCTCATCGGTATCGAAAACGACGTCTCCCTTTCTTCCCTTGATCACAACAGGGGCGATTTCATCTTTGAACCTTCCTGCCGCGATCGCTTCCTTGGCTCTGTTCTGGCTTTCAAGTGCAAATTCGTCCTGCTCAAGCCTGCTAATACCGTATTTCTCGGCTAGATTTTCGGCAGTTACTCCCATGTGGTAGTCATTGAAGACATCCGTAAGCCCATCCCGTATCATATGATCGACAATCGTACCATTGCCCATCCTATAGCCGAACCTGGCTCTGTCAAGCATGTAAGGACTTATAGACATGTTTTCCATGCCGCCGGTTAAGACAAGATCAGCTTCACCGAAAAGAATGTCCTGAGCGCCGATCATTGTTGACTTCATCCCGGAACCGCATAGCATGTTAACAAGGTATGCCGGGCTCTCAATAGGAACACCTGCCCCAATAGATACCTGCCTTCCGGGTCCCATACCCTGGTTTGCAGTTAGAATGCAGCCCATTATTGTCTCTTCAATGTTCTTGGGATCGACCTTCGACTGCTCTATCGCGGCTTTTGAAGCAGTCACTCCAAGATCCACTGCCGGTACATCCTTCAGAGTTCCTCCAAAAGTGCCGATTGCAGTCCTTTTTGCGCCAACTATGAAGACCTTTTTCATCAAGAAACCTCCTATATTAATCCAATGTCGCAAGCTTGTTTTCTTAGCTCTGATCTGAAGTCCGGATGAGAAACATTCAGCAAGGCTTCTACTCTCTGGAATACGTTGAGACCTTTAAGCCTGGCAATCCCAAACTCGGTTACAACATAATCAGTATCCTGTCTTGGAACGGTAACCGGCGAGCCAAGCGGAAGAAGCGGAACGATTGTTGAGACGGTTCCTTTCTTTGCAGTCGATCTAAGTGCGATGATTCCCTTTCCATTCTTAGCCATGGAGGCACCTCTATGAGTGTCTAGTTGTCCTCCGGTACCGCTATAGTGCCGAGCTCCAATTGCTTCGGAACATACCTGCCCTGTGAGATCGACAGAGATGGCCGTATTTATAGAGACCATGTTGTCATTCTGCGCGACAACGTACGGATCGTTGACATAGTTGCCTCTAAGCAGAAGCACACCAGGGTTGTCTTCAATGAAAGAATACATTTCCTTTGTCCCGAGTGCAAAAGTCGCTATGAACTTTCCCGGCCAGAGACTCTTCTTCTTATTTGTTATTGCTCCCCTTTCGAACAGGTGAATCATCGACTCAGTAAACATTTCGGTGTGAATTCCGAGATCGTGCTTATCTTCCATAAGTCTTGCAACGGCGTTCGGAATCCCTCCGATTCCAATCTGCAAAGTTGCTCCATCTACAACAAGCGAAGAAATATGTCCCGCGATGTTCATTTCAATCTCCGATGGTTCAGTGTCCGGCAGTTCAGGAATGTCAAAAGTGTTTTCTATCACATAATCGACCTCACTTATGTGAACGTGAGTGTCTCCATGAGTCTTCGGCGCTTTCTCATTTACTTCCAGAATTACCATCTTCGCGTTCTCTACCATATCTCTTTCATAAACTGTCGACAATGAAACGGTCATGTATCCATTTCTGTCCATTGGTGAGGCAACACCCCAGAATATATCGGGTTTGTTTGCCATAATTCGCTCAACGCCAGCAGTATGAAGATTGTTCGGGATGTATGTCACTGTCCTAAGATCGCTGCTGACTGCCTTCCTAGCGCCCACCGAATGGAACCAGGACTCGTTCAGAAATCTGCCTTCATATTCTTTATTGACGAAGAACGGATACTCTCCAATATTCAAACAAGTCGCAACGGCTACATTCTCTACGTTCTCAACCCTGTGGAGGTTCTTCAGAAGACCCTGAGCTTCCATTGCTGCCATGCTTGTCACAATCTTTGTTCCAGACTTAATGTTCCTCAAACCTTCCTCAATCGATATCTTCTTCTTTCTGTATTCATCATTCCAGTTCAACTAAAAGCACCTCCATAACCTTTCACCATAAGAGAAGCCAGTTCTAACAAATACTCGTTCCATTTTTCGTAGTCTTTCTTCAATTTGAAAAGAAGATCAAGCCCCATGAAGTGTCCTATTCCCATGAGGAAGACTCCCAGATCTCGAGAGTCTATCGGTTTAATCTCATCCTTCAACCTTGCTTCTTCAAGAGCGCTAATATACGATGTAAGAAGCCTTTCATAGTAGAAACGGCCAGTCTCGGGTTGTACAAACTCAGATTCACGTACTATGTTATAGAGCTCCTTGTGAACATCCATGAAGAGCAAAAACGCCTTAAAGGATCTAATCTCTTTGTTTAACCTGCCTTCAACACCGGAGACCGCGTCTCTCATCGTTCTTCTTAGACTCCTGTTCGCCTGATAGACAAGCTCTTGAAGTAGCTTCCCCTTACTTTCAAAATGAAGATAGAACGTTCCCTGACCGTAGCCCGCCTTGCTAGTGATGTCATATATTGACGTGCCGAAATATCCCTTCTCTCCCATTAGTTTCTCTGCAGCCAAAAGGATAACTTCTTTAGCCTTTCCTTCACCGTTTACTCTAACTCTATCTAGAGTAAAATCCAGAGACCTCCCATCCAACTCTTCAGACTTCACAAAACCATTGAGGGTAAAGTCGACGAGAGATTGGACTGTCGAATCGGGCACCCTTGTATCGTTATAAATGATCCAGTAAATAGCGGCAAACCGCGAGCTTCCAATAAGAAACCACAGTTCAGGCATTGAAAGGGGAGATCTATCGTCCAGGACAGTTGAGAGAAAGGCTTCTTTGTAGGTTTTGTCAACGGAGCTTTCCACATCCGGAAACCTGTACTCGGCCTCATGAAAGGCAATGAACTTCCTTCGAGATTCCCAAAGAATATCAAAGACCGTTCTGTAAAGGTTATACAGCTTCTCTTCTATAGTGTGTCCCATGACCGAAGTAGAGGCGGACTCGAATCTGCTCTTGATATCCTGGACAATCTCTTTGAATACCTGTTCCTTACCGGTGTAATGTCTATAGAATGCTCCATTTGACAGTCCGCAGGTTCTGCATATATTGGCGACAGAGGTCATTTCGAAACCAAGGCGACTGAACAGCTCTTCAGCCGCCTCTTTAATCTGTAGTCTTGTTCTCTCGCTTCGAGAGACCTTCAAATTACGAGGCCCCCGTCGACGCCAATTACCTGACCGGTCAAATAACTCGACTCATCGGAAATCAAGAAGAAGTAGACATTCGCAATCTCTTCAGGGAGTCCCATTCTCTTAAGAGGAATCTTCTCTTCGAGCGCCGTCAGTATCTTCTCCGGTATTTTCTCAGTCATAGGCGTCTTTATGAAACCCGGTGCCACGGCGTTTACCCTGATCTTCGCACCCTTTCTTGTCAACTCTTTAGCCCACGTCTTAGTCATTGCAATAACTCCTCCCTTTGAAGCGGAGTAGTTAGACTGACCAATATTTCCGTACACGCCGACAATCGATGAAGTGTTGACAATCGAACCATAACCCTGATCTATCATGACCGGAGCAACCGCCTGCGTCATGTTGAAAACACCTTTCAAATTGACGTTGATAACCATGTCCCAATCTTCTTCGGACATTCTCTGGATCAGGGCGTCTCTAGTCACTCCAGCATTATTAATAAGCCCATCGATGCGGCCAAATTCGCTTTTGATTTCACCTATAAGTTCAGCTATAGCAGGCCTATCTGTCACGTTTAGTTTTTTTGGAATTACCTTGCCCGGAAGCTCGGAAAATTCCTTCTTCAGATTATCCAATCCTTCGACGTCCATATCGCAGGCGTAGACAATCGCGCCTTCACGGGCAAACTTTTCGACTGCCGCTTTACCCAGTCCACTCGCGCCACCAGTTATGATGACGACTTTACCTTCCATTCTCACCTTTTCGCCTCCTAATTCTTGCCCCATTTTACTGTCGTCGCTGCCCAGACGAAGCCTAATCCGGCACCTACCATAACGATCACATCGCCATCTTTGATCTTCCCTTCTTTCAACCCTAATTCAATCGAGAGAATCTGATCATTTTGTCCAAGATGGCCGTAGTAATCAAGGTAAGTACTCTGATCTTCCTTTAGCCCGAGCTCTTCAAGAACTGCAAAATGAGCCGATCTTTTGAAATGCAAAATTGCTAAATAATCGATATCACTTTCAGAATAGCCGCTCTTTCTGAGTGACTCTCCAATTACCCAGTAGAAATTCGGCATTGTAGTCTCTCCAAGGCGTTTCTTGAATTCTGCAGTGTCTCCTTGGACGGAGAAATGATAACTCAATGTGTCTTCGGGACTCATAGGCCACTTTTTAGTTCCTCCTACCGGAACAACACACAGCTCGGAGAATGATCCGTCACCCTTAAACGCCGAAGATAGAACGACATTCTCATTATGGCTTTTCTTAAGAACCACAGCAGCTCCGCTCGCTCCTACATCAAGCATGAATGAGGTGGATGCCTCAGAAAGATTCATAAGGTCCACATTTCTGTAGCCGCTCACGAGCAGAACAGTATCAACATCGTCTCTAGCGATCATGAGACTCTTCGCCACGTCAATGCCGGCCATCATAGATCCACACATCGCTTCCATATCAAAAGACCAAGCGTTTTTGGCACCGATTTCGTCAGCAACCTTCAACCCGGCCAGCCAGCATGGGTAATCTTTATGCTGTGCACCGTTCCAGATTATCAGATCAAGGTCTTTGGGATCCGTTCCGGCATTTTCAAGAGCTTTCAATGCCGCTTTGATTCCCAAATTGCTTGTGGTCTCTTCAGGACCAGGAACGAGTCTTCTCTTCACTCCAAATTTCAGTTCAATTACATCTTGCGGAATGCCTGTTACCTCGGCAATTTCCTCTGGAGTCATGAAGGTCTCAGGTATGTATGTCCCGATCCCCGCTATACCAATTACCGGAACTGAACTCAACAAGATCACCCCTTATGCTTTGCGTGTCGTGATTCACCTCTCATATATGAAAGATGAATCATCTCTCACTTTTACAATACACTAAATTGATCCGGTTGCTAAGTTCGACTAATGCCGTTTATTGATGATTATCGGTGAATGAAGATGAATAACTCCCAAATCGTCACTTTTTCTAACAATTTTTGAGTACGAAGCCGATAATTGCCGTCATAAACTCTTCCGACTTTTCAAGGAAAGCTCCGTGACCGGCATCCTTTATAATAAGAAATTCTGAGTTTCTGACTCTTTCATGGATCATTTTCATCTCTTCTATCGGAGTAATGATGTCCCGATCGGCGCCAAGAAGTAGCGTCGGGCACTGAATCTCATCTAGTTCATCCAGAACGTTGAAATCAGGATTTGAAGAGATAAGTCTTATGAATCCTTCAAACCATTCTCTGTTGAGTGTTGATTTGAACATCTTCTGACGCTCCTTCAGCCATGCAAGGTTTCGATTGTAGAAGTAATCTGAGTAGATGAAAGGTATTGCCAGTTTGAAAAATCGCTCGCCGTCGAAAAGCTCGGCCGCTTCTTTCCATGCTTCACCTAGTTCTGCGAGATAAGGTGAGATCCTAGCCGGAGTGTTTGCAAGCACTAATGATTTGACTCTGTCAGGATTGGCAATAGCCAGCATTTCAGCGACCTGTCCGCCATAGGAAAGGCCAACTATGTTTGCTTGAGCAATTTTCAGGTGATCTAGAAGATCAACAACATCACTCTTGTGAACGGAGATGTGGTATTGCAGGTCCTTTCTTTCTGACCGGCCCTGATCTCTGAAATCCATCAAGATCAGCCTGAAATGCTTAGTGAAACCCGAGATGAAACCCGCCCATGATGGCGTTGACATCATAATGCCGTTTAGTATGAGAAGAGGTGAATTCTTCTCATTTCCATGTTCTTCAAAATAGATCTGTGTGCCATCCGTTGTTTTGAATAGTGACATATCTTCACCTCCGTAATGATTATGGCACCGATTAGGGCAGTTAGTCAAAACCCTGCCCTTTGATGATAAACTCATAAAGGAGAGCCAAACACGATGGCGGGATCAATGAATTATTTGAAGAAGGGATGGTCTGAATGTCGAAATTCATGATGGATATGTTGGAACAACCCGAAGCAGTCAGAAAGCTGATTTCAACATCCGACGTTTTATCCGCAAGAGCAGAGGGACTGGACTTTGACAAAGTGTTATTCACCGGAATGGGGGCGTCTTTCCACGCTGCAGAAGTGGCCGCTTCCTTTCTCAGGTCCTCCGGTATCGACGCAGTAAGCTCGGAGTTGTCTGAGATAATCGCTTATTCATTTACAGAACTAATCAAGAAGTATACGACAATCTTCTTAATAAGCCAGTCTGGAGAGAGCGCCGAACTGATTAGGTTCATCGAGGACAACAGGGCTCTTGTACGGAGGATGGCCATAATAACAAACAACAGCCGGAGTAGTGCGTCAAGAAATTTCCCTGATGAGAGAGTTTTCCTTCTCAATGCGGGTAATGAGAGATCTATGGGAGCCACAAAGACCTTTGTGAATAGCATTGTTTTGATGCTGATAATCGCAGCTTCTAAGACGGCCAGGCAGATTGACTTCTCTAAATTGCCTTCCAGGATGGAAGAAGCTCTTGCACTTGATGTTTCATGGCTCGCGACTCTCCTCTCTGAAAAGAGGGAGAGGATACTTGTGGCCAGAGGATTTGGAATCGGGGTAGGCAGGATGGCAAGACTAATGTTTGCTGAAGTTGCGAAAATGAGCTTGATATTCTACACAGGTGCTGCTTTCAGGCATGGCCCGGTTGAGCTTTTGATAGACAGACCCGTTGTACTTACCTTGAATCCAACCGGAGCCACTCACGACTTAATGCAGGAACTTCACAGCGACATTTCGGACAAGTGTGACTTGATAACTCTTTCTAACTCAAACAACGAGAGCGTTGAGACCGTATACGTTTCCGAGGGCCTCGATGAGGTGCTTGCGTCGATTCCCATGATGAATGTCCTTCAGAAGACCGTGGAAGAGATAGCCCGAAAGAGGGGATTTGATCCCGGAGCTGGGGTGTACGGAACGAAGGTTACTACCAAAGAGTAGCCTTTTATCACCATCATTGCTCTTCAATAAGGGCTTGCATAGGAGTCTGCAGAAGAAAGCCGAAGACTTCGAGTCCTGAAGTACTCTTATTGCCGAAAAGTCAGGAAAGCTTAGCTGCAAATCGAGCGGAGCACTTCAGACAGTAACAGTCTCTTTATGAACTATCGCCAGTAGACAGGTTGCTAATCATCTCATACTTGCCATGAATCATTCTAGAGAAAGGTTGCACTTATCAACCCCACTAGCGGATGGACCTGAAGAATCTCGATTTCACTCGCGCCGGAGGCCTCGAAAACTTCTCTCATAAATGAAATGCTCGCCGGGTGATCTGTTTCGTTGTCGTCAAAATATACTTTGTCCCACGCATCTTTGTGCTTACCCGGATCGTCAAACCACATGATATCACCTATAACGATTCTCCCAGGTCTCACGAGCATTTCAGCCAACCCAGAGACGGCCTCCTTCTTCATCGGATCAGTAAGATGGTGAAGAGAATAGATTGCGACGACCTTATTCACATTTTGCCGAAAAACATCCGTCTCTTCACAAGGGTCCTCAAAGGAGCCCCTGAAGAATTCAACGTTTTCGACACCAGAACTGGCCACATTTATTCTGGCATCCTCCAACATCCTTCTGCTTATATCGATTCCAATTACTTTCTTGCAGTAAGGACTCGCAGCCACAGCCCATCTTCCCCGACCCGTTCCAATGTCCAGCAAAGTGTCTTCCAAACCTAGCTCAAGATAGTCGAGTGCAAGCGCCCCAACCATAGCAATTATGTCTCCCTTGAATGGGTCGATGTCTGCTATCGGGGAAGCCTCAGGAAGGTTGTCAAACTCCTGCTCCAGTTTTCTTCGATCGTACTGATGCTCCAATTAGCTCACCTCATAACTGTGTTCATCTCTTCTTGATTATACCCCAGAGCTGAAAACTGAGAAGAAAATACTGGAACGGTGCTAGACAATTTTCGTCTCTGTTCCCTCTTTAAGACTCCTGTAGGCAGAACAAACTACCTTCAAGGCTTGTAATCCATCTTCCCCTATCGTAAACGGGCTTCTACCTGACCTGAGCACTTCTACAAACTCCTCAATCAATAGCTGATCTAGATTATCACCGTAATTCTCCCAGCTTGAACCACTTTCATTTGAGTAGACTTCGATTTTCGAGTTGAAGACGTCCAGAAAGAGTGTTCCCTTTGTTCCTACAATGCGCAACGTAACATCTCCCCAATAAGGGTGTGCCCTTGGTCTCGACCAGCTGCAGTCCAATGTCATGTACTGGCCTGTCGAGAGTTTGAACATCTCCAGTCCGCAATCCTCGACCCATATATCGTGTATCAGGGTACCGAAAGTGGCGTAGACCGTTGTGAATTCACAGTCAAGAAGCCACCTCACAATGTCGACCACATGAACGGTATGATCCATCACGGCTCCGCCACCACTCAGCTCGGGATCCGTGAACCACCCGCCAGGCATTCTCCCATGGTTAGTCCCGACCAAGTTGATTACATCGCCCAGAAAACCGGCCCCTATAATCTCTTTGGCCTTTCTGACAGAGGCGCTGTACCTAACCGGAAAGGCCATTTGAAGTTTAACGTTATTCTCCTTGCAGATCTCCACCATTGCATTTGCGTCTTCTACGGTTGTTGCGATCGGCTTTTCGCAGAGAACGTGTTTCCCCTTTCGAGCGGCGATCTCAACGAACTCCCTGTGAGTCGAGTTCTCGCTAGTTACTATCACTCCATCGCTTCCGGCAACGAGTTCTTCGGGATGTTCGCAGGACTTAATCCCAAGTTCTCTGCATGCTTTGTTCATTCTGTATCCATCGTCGTCGTAAAGCCCAGTAATCTCGACATCATTCATTCCATTCAACGCTCTCGCATAACTGTAACCGTGCATATGTGCAATACCGAGAATCCCGATTTTCATCATCTCAGTGCACCTCCGAAAGTTCGACCGGTCTGAGCAGTTTTGCCGACAGGTTGGCCGCCAGTGCGATTCTCAACGACTCGATGGCCTCTTTTCCGTTCACAGGTACTTCCTTATTTTCATCTACCGAGAGTAAGAACGATTTCAGCTCAGCAGCGTAAGGATCAAAATGAGCGGGATTTTCCTGTGCGTATTTTGGGTTTCCGTCGATCGAGGTTTGCAGCTTAAGTGTCGTTTCTCTCTCGTAACTGTTGGTGATCATTCCCCTGGTCCCGATGAATTCGTAGAACGTCCCAAAGCCGACGGGCATCCCGGGCGGTTCGGCCCAACTACCTTCAACGTGCGCCAGAGCGCCGGACTTGAACTTCAGAATTGCCATCCCATGATCGAAAGAGCTCTTTTTCTTATCGGAACTCAGCATGGAGGACCTGGCTTCAACCGTGGTCACTGGACCGAGTAGTTTTCTGAGAAAATCGAAATCGTGTATGGATAGATCAACAAAGACGCCTCCGCTCTTTTCTGGATCTGCAAACCAATTGTCAATCCCATGAGAGGGGAAAGAGCCGCCTCTGTAGAGCCGCGCCATCACAATCTCACCGATATCCCTTGCCACAGAGAGTTCCTTTACCACACTATATTGCGGAAAGAAGCGTACGACATGACCTACCATGAACTTCATGCCGCTCTTTCCGGCCGCTTCGTCCATTGCTCTGGCGTCTCCCAGCTTCAGAGCAACGGGCTTTTCACAGAAGACATGCTTCCCAACCTCCAGCGCCCTGATGGCAAGATCCCTGTGAGTGAATGTCGGCGTGCAGATGTCCACTATATCTATACCGTCGTTTTCAAGGACTTCCTCAAAGCTGGCAACAACCGCTCCATAACTCTCCGCGAGCACTCTTGCCCTGCTTGCGACTGGATCGACTATCCAGATGGAACTCGTTTGGTTCATGTCCCTGTAGGCTCTCGCGTGGACGTTCCCCATCATCCCCGCTCCAAGTATAGCTATCGAGTGCATCGAACACCTCCTGATTCAGTTCAAAAAACTGTCTCCCAGAATAGCTGGAGGGGCTCCTCATTTATCAGCCGGAAACACTACAGTTTCTCCACTTTCATATTCATTACGGTCAGTTTTGCGTTTTCGAGCCCAAGAAAGTCATCCATTGAAACTCCACGAAAGTCTTTTCCAAACATCTCATACAGATGTGAAGAAATGCTGATCTCTGGTAGTCTTCCAATAAACCTTTCACCATCAAACAAGAAAGCTAGCTGGGCAGGAGTCGCAAAATGACCATCCTGAGTGAAGTCTCCGCCGCTGGCGATAAGAACAAAGATGCCCTTCTGACCTCGCAGAAGCTGCTTCACGGTCTCTTCCGATTCAGAGAACTTGAGCATCGGCGTGCCAAGTTCAGGTAGCCCATCGAATTCTCCACCGGCAGAGCCAGTGAGCGGCAAACCAAAAGTGGACGACGTCTTCTTATCTGTATACGGGGATTTTACTACACCGTTTTCGATCAAAGCGAATCGATCGGCATCATTTACCGTCCCTTCCGAATCGAAGAAGGGTTCATTGAAACCGTCCATGACATTTCTGGTCTGCAAAAGGTTGAGCTTCTCAGAGAAGACTTTCATATCAGTCTTCCCGGAAAGCAGTGATCCACCTGTTGCAAACAGCATTCCGTTAAGGGACTCATATAGCTTCTTGTAGTAGGTGATATCGTCTGACATGAACACCACCGGATATTCTCCCTCTTCGATTCCATCGAGCTGATTCTTGTAGGCTTCACAAATCATGTTAGTAAGTTCAATAAATCTCTTCTTCTGGAACTTCCTGCCCTCGTAACCTGTCATCGCATCGATAATATTCGATGATTTCTTGTCTTTTATTACGAGTGACAGACTTACCGATTCTCTTGAGGATTTTAGATTAAGGCCCAGATTGTTTCTCAGTTGAGATTCAGTCTTGCTACTCCTAAAGATGTGACTGAAGCTAAACTCAGGTTGGTCGGTCCTAAGCCTTTCAAGAATCTCTTCGGTTGCTTCAAGCAGCTCCGCACTGTTTTGGAGATCGGACTGGACGTATTCTTCTCGTTCCAGATCTTTCGTTGCCTCGGAGGGATAAGGTATTCCCAGCTCCAGAGACCGTTTAGCTCTGGCGTTGAGCTCTGTTTCATCGCATTCGCCAAGCGAACCTGCAACTCCCATCGATTTACCGTCGTAAAGCCGAACAGAAGTACGCAGAACATCCTTTTTTCTCAGTGAGCTAACACGAGTCTGAACAATCTTCACTGCATTCTCTATATAATGGACTACCAACTTCTCTTCTGTCATAGATAGCACCTCCTTAATGAACGTTCAGCGAACGGACTCGAACAAAAGGTCCGCCAAATCCAACTGGAAGAGGAAACTGCTCCATCTTTCCACACCCTCCAAGAGAGAATGAGAGAAGTTTGAAGTCCTCAGTAAGCCCTTCTATCTCGTTCAACGTCTGGAAAACGCTCCCAGTTACAACGGAAATCTTGACCGGCTCCGTAATCTTCCCTTCTCTTATCAAATAAGCCCTGTTTGGTGCAAGCGTAAAGGTCGACATTCCAGACCCGTGATTGAGGGAATCGACATAGACGCCATCTTTAATCCCGGAAAGAAGTTCTTCAAAAGACAATTCTCCAGGAGATATGAAAGTTGTTGTCATCCTCACTACTGGTTCATACTCGAAGTTGACGGCTCTGGCGTTTCCCGTCAATTCCTCTTCCAGGGCAGCTGCGGTCTCTGCGCTGTGCAATCTTCCCGACAGATAACCGTCTCTTATCAGGTAAGTTTCAACCGCCTTCGTTCCTTCGTCATCGAATGCAACATGCCCAACTCCCGGTTTGTTTCCGTCGTCGATGATTGAGAGTACTTCACTTCCGACTTTTCGTCCAATCTTCCACTCTTCCATCATGGTCTTGTCTCCAAGCATGAAGTCTGCTTCGCTCTTATGTCCAAAACTCTCATGGGCAAATACCCCTGCAGCTTCAGGAGATAGAATAACCGGATATTTTCCTGGGGTGACGGGTTTGGCATTTCTTATGAAATCTTCAGAGGTCTTAACTGTCTGCCCAACTTCCTCGTGGAGATCTTTAATCACATCCAGTGTATTTCCCGCCAGATCAAATCTTTCCATGAACTGATCCTCACCACAAACCATCTGATAGAGCAGTCTGAAGCCGACCCGTTGATAATCAAATGTGAGATCTGCACCTTTGCTTGAAAAGAAGCTCTTAACAACTCTCTGATCAATATATTGACCTCTCAAGAATTTCACAAGCTCGCTCTCTCCAATGAGAGGAAAATAACTTGAGAGCAAATCGTATTTTTCACTGAGAGAGACTAGAGAGAAATCTTCATCTTTTTCGTAGCTCAAATAGGATCCCTTGTTGACTTCGAATTTGCGAACGATTCTGTTTTCTTCGATAGCGGGATTCCTTTTTGCAAGACAGGCAAGTCTATCCAATTCCTCTTGAACGGAATCCAGATTCGTAGTCGAGCTATAGTACCACCTTTCTCCATCAAAGACCCTTATGAAAGCCGCGACATACTTCTGCGCTTTCATGTTATCAGTACGCCCGAGAGTAACAATGATGTCACTCTTTGAAACGTCCTCAACTCTCACATCGGAGTAAAGATTGTCCGGAAAACTATACATACTTCACCTCCAGCAATCGTTTCAATAAAAGTATATAACGGGATAGACAAACCTCGGTTTAAAGATTGCCATAACTAGCACTCCGAAGTCAGTATAGATCTAAACTCTCTATTGACATGTACGCTTTACTCAAGAATCTGTTTTCAGTCGGATTGTCACTTTTGATCAGCACGACTATTTCATTCCAAACATCACGTGACGATTATCTAGAAGAGTGCATGGCAAAAAATGTTCTCATGAAGAACGCAGCTAAACACGATAAGAATTATCAATGTGAACTACTACTTTTGCGCAGTCATGCCCCAGTACTGAGGATATTCTGTCGCTCCTCACTCCCCTGATTTTCTTGACTTCAAGCGCACTGAAGTTTGAGATTCCTCTGGCAATCTCTTCACCTTTCAGCGAAGATATGCTTACTACCTCTCCCTCAGAAAAGTCTCCTGAAACATCTTCCACACCTACGGCAAGAAGGCTTTTCCCTCTTCTAATTGCGCCCTCGGCTCCTCGATTTATCTTGATTACCCCCTTCGGAGTTGATAGAAATCCAATCCATGTCTTGCGAGCGCCGGGCGACTCTATCGGAGTGAAGACCGTTCCAATATCTCTCCCCTTAACAAAGCCTTCAATCTGCCCTAGTTCTCTACCGTTGCATATGCAACTTCTGATTCCGCTCGCAGATGCGGCCCGTGCGGCTCTTATCTTTGTATCTATGCCTCCGGTACCCCACGACGAGCTTTCTATGTTCTTCAGTCTCCTGGACGCATCAAATATTGAGATGACTTCACCATTCTCGTCCACCACTCCTTTAACGGTAGACATCAGAACAAGCAAATCTGCCTGCCATCCAATTGCAAACATAGATGCAAGTATGTCGTTGTCTCCAAACATTATCTCCTCGGTGGATGTCGTGTCGTTTTCATTGACTACAGGAACCAGTCCAAGCTCCAGGAGTCCAATCAGAGTGTTTCTCAAGTTAAGGAACCTTTTTCTGTCGCCGAAGTCGTCCCTGTTTACGAGAATCTGCGCTATCTTCTCACCAAAAAGACCAAAGACTGTTTCATAGAGCTTCATAAGCTGAACCTGACCCGCTGCACAAAGAGCCTGTTTCATGTAGAGGTCACTGATTGGTTTCCTTCCTTCAAGATAACCAAAACCGGCCGCCTTTGCTCCCGAAGATACGAGAACAACCTGGTTGTCGTTAGCCTTGAGCATAGAGATTTCCCTTGCAAGCTCAGCTATATACTTCTTGTCTATTTCTCCATTCTTTCTTACCAGCAGATTTGAGCCAACCTTAAGAACAATCCTGGACATTACTTTCTCACCTGGTTATCACCCAGTATCGTGTACTTATAGCTAGTGAGCTCTTTCAGGCCAAACGGGCCTCGAGCATGAAGCTTCTGAGTACTTATGCCAATCTCGCTGCCAAAGCCGAATTCTCCTCCATCTGTGAAACGAGTTGATGCATTGACGTAGACGGCGGCGGAATCCACAGCTTTCAGAAAACGTCTCGAGTTGGCGTAATCATTTGTTAAGATGGCCTCCGAGTGACCCGTTGAGTATTTCTCGATATGCGATATCGCCTCATCGACGTCTTCAACTATCTTCACCGCCAGAACGAGATCGAGAAACTCTGTAGCATAGTCTTCCTCAGTTGCAGGTAGCATCTTCCAGTATCTTATCGACTCAGTACAGCCTCTGAGCTCAACTCCTTTTTCAGTCAGGATCTGTGCGGCACGAGGGATGAACTCAGCAGCAATCGCCCTGTGAACAAGAAGTGTTTCGACTGCATTGCAGGTTCCGGGTCTTTGAGTCTTGGCATTTTCAACTATCATCACCGCTTTGTCGACATCGGCATTATAATCAATGAAGATGTGACAGTTGCCAGTTCCAGTCTCTATTACCGGTATTCTGGAGTTATTGACGACGAACTTAATCAAGCCGGCCCCTCCCCTTGGAATGATCAAAGAAAGGTACTGGTTCATCTTCAACATCTCTTCAACTGCTTGATGAGAAGTGTCTTCGACAAGTTCAACTGAACCCTCGGGAAGTCCTGCCGAAGTCAGCGCTTTCTTTATTATCGAGACAATCGCTTTGTTTGAGTTAATCGCATCACTTCCCCCCTTTAGGAGGACTGAATTGCCGGATTTTAGAGAAAGAATCGACGCATCGACCGTCACATTCGGCCTCGATTCATAAATCATACCTATGGCACCTATGGGCACTCTTACTCTAGAGATTTGCAGCCCATCCTTCTGTACCCATGTATTCTCGATTTCGCCGACCGGGTCAGACAGAGAGACAACATTTTTGCATGATTCGATCATTCCCGCTATTCTATCTTCTGAAAGGGCAAGTCTATCGACGAGAGACTCCTTCATTCCCTTCTTTTTCGAATTCTCAACATCAATGGAATTGGCCAGCAGGATCCCCTCTTTATGAGCTTCGAGTTCTCGGGAGATAGACAGGATCGCTTCGTTCTTCTCATCTGTACTCAGCAACCTCAGCTTTCTCGAGGCAGCTTTTACTTTCTCCCCCTTATCTAGAAGTTCTATCATTGGTCACCTCCAGCTCGGAGTTTATCTCTTTCGCTCTCAGATAAGTGTCGAACAACGCCTTCATTATGGTACCCCTCAACCCCTCTCTTTCCAGTGAGTAAATTCCCTCGATGGTTGTCCCTCCTGGAGAGGTTACAAGATGACGGAACTCGCCAGGGTGATTCCCCTTCACCTTCAGAAGCTCAACAGAACCTCCCAGAGTGCCAAGAATCAGCTCTCTGGCAACATCGTAGGATAGACCCATCTTCAAACCTACGTCTATCAGAGACTCGACTATGACAAAAACAAAGGCCGGTCCACTGCCGCTCAAAGCAGTTACTGCGGCTAGATCATTTTCACGGACCTCGACAATCTCGCCCATCGTGAGAAGAATTCTTTCAACATCTCTCTTATCCCTTCCAGTTAGCGAACTTGAGCAGACAAAACCCGTAACTCCACGACCAATAGCACTTGGAACATTCGGCATGATTCGGGCGATCCTTTTCAACCCTGTCTTTTCAGAAATCAGATTTATCTCTATCCCTGTTATTGTGCTTATGATAATCGGGCAAGCGTTCTTGCCGTTAATTATCTCCGAGAAGAGCTCCAGACAATCCTGAGGTTTAACAGCAATGATCACATGAGTACAGTTTGAAAGAACTTCATCCGGACTCGAAGCAATCTCTACTCTGTCGTCTTCTGAAGAATAGTTTGAAAGACGCTCTTGATTTCTATCTAACAAGTAGAGTTTATCGAGATCTCGTAGCTCTCCAAGGAGTCTGCTTGCAAAAATACTGCCTATGTTTCCCACTCCGATAATTCCTATTTTCATTTTCTCCTCCCCATTCATTCCTCATTAAGAACAAACAATTCTGGAAAAGTTGGAAAAAATCCCTATCAACTCCTCCTCTGAGCCAAGTGCGGTTTCTTCAGGGTGAAACTGAACACCAAATCTTGTTCCGTCCTGAGAGGCGATTCCCTGGATAAAAGTTGCGTCTCCCCACGCAATCTGGTCGTACTCGTAAGGAACATAGGGAAGACCATAGTTATGTCGTTGATATGCTTCCACTTCGCATTTCATTCCAGAGAAGAGCTCGCATGAGTTATCAAGCCGAATCTTTGAGACTCCAAGCTCTCTGGATAGTACAAGTGATTCCTCAGAAAGCCGGGCCAATATCTGCATTCCCAGACAAATCCCTAGAACGGGACCAGGAAATCTCTTCACATAAGCGGCTCCCCACAAAGGTGCAACTCCTTCAAAATACTCACTCATCGAAAAACCGCCCGTTAGGATGAGCCCGTCGCAACGGAATTTATCTTCAGGAAATCCCTTCAGAAAGGTTTTCCAGGTTCTGAACTTCACATCTAGCATCTCCAAAGCTCTTTCAACAGGAGATAAAGCTGTCTCAAAATCAATGTCGTTAACCAAAATGCAGATCACACGACCTACCTCCGCCATTTGCGGTTATTATAGCACTTCAAGACCCGCAGATTCTCGTCGGCGATATGCATAACAAATAATCTACTCGAAAAGGGTAACGTTGCATCAAAATAAAACTACTCGAAAAGTAAGGTCGGACGCTACAAGGTTTATTAGATTAGATCAAACGCTTCCTGTCAAAGCTAGGCTAGAACAAATACATCAAATTGGAGGCTGATCGACTGGAGAACTTAGTGTCAAAAGAAAGCAAAGGAGATTATTTCGGAGGCTCGTCATCTCTCATCTTGACTTCTCGGGCATTTTCTCAAGCGAGAAATATCTCTCAATCCACAAGTGTTTCGAGAAAGAATAGCGTAATATCATTTGCCCTTACTATAGGACAGCAACGGGCAAGAAATGCCGCCGTCTCTTTGGGCGAGCGTCGGAAAAACTCCTCCTCGAGACAGGTGGTGTTTTTGGTGTCCTTCACCCTCATGGAAGAATGCCTCTTGCATCATTAGATTGACTTCAAAAATCCATTCTCTTTCATGATAGCTCGAAATCCAACGCGAAGCCCGACCTGTTTTCCAAAAGTGAACCTCAAGAACTGGACTGAACAGATAAACAGGAAAAGATCTCTTTCTTGCTTGATGTCTCAGAATCAGAGGATTGTTTTACATCCTCTTTCCCAGCAAGCTGTTGAATATGAAGACCTCGCCTCCGGATTTAGTTGTGATTGTTTTGTAGGCGATCTCATGATAAGCCCTTATTCTTCTAACCGTTCTCGTACTAGAGCGCATTGCAATTGAATCGGTTATCGCCTGATTATGTGTAAATCGTACGCCCCTCAAGAAAGAACCATCAGTGATCCCGGTTGCGCTGAAGACAACTTCCTCACCATCGATAAGATCCTTTGTCTCGTAGACTCGATTGAGTTCAAAAGACGAATTACTGACCTTTTCAATCTCACCGGCATCCCTCGGCCAGCATTTCACCTGAATTTCGCCTCCCATGCACTGAAGCGCCGAGGCTGCAAGAACCGCCTCAGGCGATCCTCCTATTCCCATGTATATCTCCGTTCCTCCATCTGGCAGAGCAGTCGCTATTGCGGCAGCAATATCTCCGTCATTTATCAGCCTAATTCTGGCTCCAACAGTTCTGACTGCCTCAACCAAGGGGTAATTTCTCTCTCTGTCAAGCATAGTGACAGTCAGTTCCGATACATTTACGCCAAGAATCGCAGCCGCAATACGAAGATTTTCTCGTGGCGTTGCTTCTATATCAAGGTTGCCAGCAAGTTCCTTTCCAACGGCCAGCTTATCCACATAATAAGTAGGAAGAGGAGCGATTTTTCCTCCTTCAGTCGCTGCAATGACACTTAATGCGTTTGATCTTCCATTTGCTACCAGTCTCGTACCATCTACGGGATCGACTGCTATAAGTACTTCAGGATCGTCGTCACTCCATTTGCCTACATGTTCTCCCGCCGCTAGCATTGGCGCCTGGTCCTTTTCTCCTTCGCCAATAACTATTGTTCCTTTCATCTCAAGAAGATCGAGAATCCCCCTCATTGCGTCGACAGCTCTTTGATCTACGGCTTCCTTATTACCTCGCCCCAGATAGACACTTGAGAACAAAGCTGCTGCTTCAGTCACCCTTACCATATCAAGGGTTATTTCCGGAATCAATACAATCACCCCCTGCTAAATCATAGCATTGAGATGCAGTTTTTTCGCCGACTTTCGACTAATTTGTGAATCAAAGCAGGAGATCTGTTTGCCGACAGCTTTCGAGTACCAATATTCTTCATCAAAGTATTATGAAGACATCTTGCTGAGAAATAGTTCTGTACGAGGATTAGAAATCGACAGAGCTTATTCATCAGGTGAGTGGAAGATGGGCATGAAAGCTTTAACAGAATCTCACTGAACAGAAAAGTCTGAGGCGAAGGAATTTCCAAATGCTAAGAATGAAACTGCTTTTATTCGCAACCAAACGTCAAACATCGGTGATATCATCTTGTTAAGAGCGACCCCATTTGTAGGGCGTCTGAACAATAACTGATTTTCTGGTTATGGGCAATTACGAGGAGGGGATTGTATGCGTAAATTGTTGATTGCAAGCTATCTATTACTGGTTCTTGTTACTGCGTTTTCTTTCACACAGGATCTTCCTGAGCAGGTTTTTGTTTCCCAAGGAGACCTGATTTCCGTTCTCGGAAAGCAGATAATTGAGGATTCTGGCATCTGCGCCGTCAATATTCAGGTGCCTTCTATCAACGGATTGAAGGATATGCCATTTCAGGACTATCTGAATACAACTCTGGAATCAGAAATCGCTCAGTATAGAAGTGAAATAGAAGAGATGGCTAGGAAGGCTTTTGAGGAATCGAAGACATCTGAATGGCCCTTCAGGGCTTTCAATGTTTATGTGATCTATTCAGCGTATGTGAGCGACGGAATCCTAACCATTGATATGATCTTCAGCGAGTACACGGGCGGAGCACATCCCAATGCTTCGAGAAGAACTTACAATATTGATTTATCCACGTCACGTCTTGTGGCTCTACACAATGTTCTCGGCAACAAGGCCGCTGAAGATGCATTAAATGAGTTAATAAAATCGGAGATTGACAAGCGAGAGGACCTTTGGCTGGATTACTTCGACGGAGTTACAACGGATCAGTGCTTCTACCTCAAGGCGGGAAGATTGTGCATATGCTTTCAGCCCTACGACATCGGTCCCTGGGCTTCGGGAATGCCGGAGTTCTGCTTCCCTCTGAAAGAACTGCTCAATCAGAAATGAAGACGGCCTAGTTTCTTGGCGAAGAGTCTTTTGGAAGTGTCCCTTCGCATGACTCGTTGACACCAATAATCATTGATGGTAAAGTTTTATTGCTGGCCGAGGTGGTGGAACTGGCAGACGCGGCGGACTCAAAATCCGCTGGGGTTGAGAGCCCCGTGCGGGTTCGATTCCCGCCCTCGGCACCAGAGGAAGGCTAAGCCTTCCTCTTTTCGTTGAAAACGACACTCGTTGTGTTTTAATGAAGTGTGGGGGTGTTCGGTTGAGATTTCTCGATTTTGATCTTCAGGAAGGAAACCTAATTTCTGCAGCCAATGAGCTTATTCAGCGAACACAATCGGGCTTAAGATCACACGTCCTCACCCTGAATGCTTTGATTGCATATGAATACATTCACAATTTGGAATACAAGAATGCCCTCGCAACCGTTAATTATGTTGTGCCAGATGGGAGCGGTGTCCTAAAAGCAATAAAACTCATTTCGAAAAAGAGAGTGGAAAGGGTCCCCGGAATTGATCTGATGCTCAAAATCTGTGAGCTGTCTTCAGAAACCGGTTTAAAGGTATTCTTCTTGGGCGCGAAAGAGGGCATCGTAACAAAGACCGTTGAAAAACTGAAACAAAGATTTCCACTAATCGATATTGCGGGGTATCACAGCGGCTTTTTCACGCGAGAGGAAAGTGATACAATCGTCTCAGAAATAAATTCTTCATCTGCAGATATTGTATTTGTCGGTATGGGCGTTCCTAAACAAGATATTTGGATTGCGGAAAACATTGATAAACTTCATGCGAGTGTTCTGATGGGTGTCGGGGGATCTTTTGATGTTATCTCCGGCGATCTGAAGAGAGCCCCTTTATGGATGCAAAAGGCGGGGCTTGAATGGTTATACAGGATAGTTCAAGAACCTGAGAAGCGTCTCAAAATTATCCCTAAGCTTGTGAGTTTCGAGACTTACGTTGTCGGATCTTATTTCAAATCAAGAAGAGGTGGTTCCAGATGATCGTAACCAACGTTTTGGCATTCACAAATGATCTAAAGAACCCTCTTGTGGATGATGCACTGGTCAGATTTGAGAATGGGGAGATTACTTTCGTCGGACCGAGGAGAGAGTACAGCATTCAAGAGGATGAAGAGATAATTGACGGCGAAAAAGGCATCCTTCTGCCTTCAATTTTCAATGCTCATTACAGTGTGTATTCAAGTATTTCTTCTTACCCCTTAAGACTTCTGAAAGATGCTCAAGCAGGAAGGAATTTTTTCAGCAGTCTGCTTGAATCAGGCACGAGTGAGGTTAATTCTTCTCTTGTCAGACTTTCTGCAGAGGTAGCCATATTGAAGGCAATAAGAAGTGGTTCAGTCGCAATCAGTGGTCCGGTCATTGATCACCCCGATATCGACCCGGAGTTCTATAGACAGCTTTCACAAAAGTATGGTGTTTATCTCGCTGTCGGGCCGGTCTTGACTGATGAGACAATAGATGAAGTAGCTGAACGCTGGGAAAATGTCTCTCGTGACTCTTCTTTCTGTCCCATTGTTTATGTAAGTGGACTTGCCACCTACGACGAAGAAGCTCTTTTCAAACTCAGAAGTCTCTATGAAAAAGGGATGAACTTGAACCTCTTCATTTTCGATATGAAGCAGGATAATGAGATTTGCCTTTTAAGATGGGGAGAAAGCCTTGTCGAAAGACTGCTGAAAAACGGGATACTCGTCCCTGAATGTGGAGTCATTTACGGTGGGAACCTGAGCGAAACCGATATGGACATAATCTCTTCAAGGAGAATCTTTGTCACGAAATCCTTAAGATCCGAAATGTACGCGGGAACTTTCAAGCCAAACATAGCAGACCTCCTCGGAAGAGGGATGCAGGTCTGTATCGGAACTGGATTTGTAGGATCGGATATGTTGGGCGAGGCTAAAGAAGTTCTTCTCACTGAACGTTACGGCAGGAACTTTGAGAATTCCGTTATCGACTATGAGATAAGGAAAACGCTTTTTGACAGCAACTACAAGTTGTTTCAAAGACTATTCGGAAAGCGAACCGGAGTACTAAAAGAAGGTTGCTCGGCCGATCTCATTCTGTCCAAGTCGTCCCTGGATCTCGAGAAATTTGACACTCGCCTGCCGACAACGCTTCAATTGATTCTCAAGTCCTCGTTTGACACGAATTTCGAGAAAGTCTGGAACTCGGGGGAATTGATCATGGATAAAGGAGTCCCGCAGAGAATATCCAGGAAAGAACTTAGGGATCTGATAAAGGAGCTTAGAAACCTGGAATTGTGATTTCACCGGATTTCTTATAGACATCGATTGCGTGTCTTATTGCCGAGGCCCGCTTTTCGCCGATTCCGTCGACGTCCTTAAGCTCATCCTCAGTACTCTCAAGAAGATTCGAGAAGGTGCCAAACTCCTTCCCCAAGTTTATGGCAACCTGTAGAGGGATTCTAGGGATGTGCCTGGCAAAACGAATTCCTCTAGATCGAATAAAGTACTCAACTGCTTGAGAAGCAGTATTTATCTCATATCCCATGTGTCTCAGTATTACTCCAAAGCTGCTTATTTCCTTCTCGCTGAGGCTCTTCATCTCTTCAAAGACCCCTTCGAGACTATCTTGATCAACTAACTCCTCACTGAAATCCAGAATGAGATTCTCTATTTCTTCATTAACATTCACTAGAATCTCTGCAAGTTGCATTGCGGGAAATCTGCCATGGTTACCCAGTTCGGCAATCGTGAAATCTGCCTCCTCACATATCAGAACAACCATCAATCCCTTCTGGATAGTCTTGACAACGTCAAAGAGAGTGAGTGAACCGGCACGCTCCATGAATTCTATCCCCTGCAAGGCCTCAATAAAGGCTTCTTTGTACTTCTCCGCAGTTCTGATAGTTTGCGTGATCTTGGATGTAAGAGTTTCTACGCTGTTCAAAGTATAGACGTAATCTCCAAGGAAGATCGTCATTGTGTTCCGTCTCTTTGATACAGCGACCAGCATCCTACCAGTTTCTCTAGCCATTCTCTCAGCGGCTCGGTGCCTCATACCTGTCTGATTAGTAGGAATAGTGTGATCCGGAATCAACTGAACATTCGCTCCAACTATCGTCGTAAGATCATCATCCACAACAATTGCACCATCCATCTTGGCAAGCTCATACAGTTTGTTGGGATTGAACTGACAATTTAGAAGGAATCCTATCTGCATCAGCTGCCCATACTTCTTGTAATCGTCAACAAAAAAGATTAAACCTCCCACGCTTGCATCCTGTATATCATCGAGAGCGTGGCGAAGCGGAGTTCCCGGGGCAATCTTCTTGATCTTTTCTATGAGTTCACTCCTTTCCACTCTTCATACCTCCGATGATTTTCAGTAGTTGTTTCACATCTTTTATACCATTTCTTCCCTCTGGCGCAGCTATTCTTGAGAAAGAGGATTTTTTTGCCCTTTCGACTCTTTTCTCTGTCGAAGAAACGGAACGCACAGTTCCATCCAGTCCAATCTCACCAAAAAAGGCTACGCCTTCAGGTAGTGAAGTGTCCGTATAAGAAGACACCAAAGCGGCGGCAATAGCCAGGTCAACGCCAGTGTCCTCTATTTGGAGTCCTCCTGCAACGTTCAGATAAAGATCCAGACTGTCGAGAGGGATACCTGCTCTCTTCGTCAGTACCGCGGTAACGAGGAGAAGTCTTTCAAGAGGCACTCCAGACGCAAGTCGCCTGGGAGTTCCATAAACCGGTTTAGAAACCAACGCCTGAACTTCTATTAGAAAAGCCCTGGAACCTTCATAGATTACTGAGACCACATTACCGGGCGCGCTTGTATAGTCTTCTACAAAAAGACTACTAATGTCGGAAACCTCACGCAACCCTTCCGAGGTCATTTCAAAGACTGCAATCTCATCCGAGGGGCCAAATCGGTTTTTCACAGTTCTCAAGAACCTGTATCCCGTTTTACTCGATTCAAAGTACAGTACTGTATCGACAAGATGTTCAACGAGCTTCGGTCCTGCAATTTGCCCCCCCTTGGTTATATGAGATACCATTAGAAACGGAATGTCGGATGATTTAGCCAAAGAGACGAGCATATTTGAACATTCTCTCACCTGTACGACAGAGCCTGGTAAGGAAGGTACGCTGGACATTCTTATCGTTTGCAAAGAATCGACCACGACCATGCCGTATTTGTCAATTCCCGAAACCTTCAAGGAGTCTATCTCATTAGCCGAAACAACTTCTATTCGCTCCTTGTTCGAGAGACGAAGTCTTTCAGCTCTCAATCTCAGTTGACGAACAGATTCTTCTCCAGATATATACAGGACTGGCTTTTCTCCTGCGATTAGGTCGGAGAGCTGGAGCATGAGAGTTGATTTTCCTATTCCGGGCTCTCCACTTACTAGAATTGCACTCCCTGGAACAATTCCTCCACCGAGGGATCTATTCAGTTCTTCAATTCGAGTATCCATTCGCGGAGATTCATCGCCGTCTATTTCTGAAAGAGGCTTTGCCTCAAATCCAGCAGCGGAGGAGCTGTCCTCCTGATCTCTTTCAGTTAGAAAAGCGATTGCAGTATTCCATTCGTTGCAGGAAGGACATCGTCCAAACCAAGCGGGCGACTCATAGCCGCAAACATCACAAACATAACTTCTCTTCTTCTTCACAAACGAACCCCACCGTCTTCCTCTGAATGTTGTGCATAAGACTTAGTATTTTACAAAGGGGGGCTTGAAACCGCCCCCCCTTCAATATCGTTAGGAACTGATTCTTAGGTCACGGCCTTAACTTCTGTTTTTTCATCTTTTTTCTTCTTGAAAACCAGAATCTTGTTGTCGACCTCTGCGGTAATGAGATCTCCTTCCTGGAACCTTCCTCTTAGAAGCTCTTCAGAGAGAGGGTCCTCAACATACTTCTGAATGGCTCTTTTCAGTGGGCGCGCACCATAGACGGGGTTGAACCCTTCATCTACAAGGAAATCCTGAGCAGGTTCAGATAGAACCAACTTCAAATGCTTCTCCTTCAGCCTCTTTCTCATGTCGTTCATAAGTATATCGATTATCGACTTGATTTGAGGCTTGGTCAACTGATGGAAGACTACTACTTCGTCGAGCCTGTTGAGAAACTCAGGCCTAAAAGTCCGCTTGACTTCCTCAAGCACCGAAGTTTTCATAGCCTCATATTCCTTCTCTTCATGAATCGATTCTACGAAACCTATAGAAGACTTGGTTTTGTTTATGAATTCTCCGCCAAGATTGCTGGTCATTATCACTATTGTGTTCCTGAAATCTACCTGTCTTCCCTGCGAATCGGTGAGTCTGCCATCATCCATTATCTGGAGCAAGATGTTGAAGGTATCCGGATGGGCCTTCTCTATCTCGTCGAAGAGTATTACAGAAAATGGCCTCTTCCTGATTCTCTCGGTCAAGGTACCTCCTTCATCGTAGCCGACATAACCTGGCGGCGCCCCAATCAATCTTGAGACCGAAAATCTTTCCATGTACTCCGACATATCAAATCTGACAAGCGCCTTATCCTCGCCAAAAAGGTACTCGGCAAGAGCCTTTGCTAACTCGGTCTTCCCTACACCCGTTGGGCCAAGGAAAAGGAAAGCTCCAATCGGTCTGTGGGGGTCCTTCAATCCGCTTCTTGCGCGCCTTATCGATTTGGCGACCGCCGAAATGGCTTCTTCTTGAGAGACTATCCTCTCATGCAGAGCAGTTTCCAGAGTAAGAAGCTTTTCGCTGTCCGTCTCTTCAAGCTTTCTGAGGGGTATTCCTGTCCAGTTTGAAACGATTTCTGCGACTTCATCGTCATCGAGAGTAACTATCTCAGAATCAACCCTGTTTCTCCATTCGCTATAGCCATCTCTATACTTCTGCTGTATCAAACGCTCTTTTTCCTTCAGTTGGGCAGCTTCTTCATACTCCTGATCGGCCGCAGCAGTCTCTCTCTTTATCTTCAGGACTTCAATATCACCCTGCATCTTTTTCAACTCGTCGGGAATAGTAAGTTTCTGCAGTCTTGCCCTTGAACCCGCCTCATCAATAATATCTATCGCTTTGTCCGGAAGGAATCTGTCGGAAACATATCTGTGCGACAATGTGACAGCAGCTTCCAGACCTTTTTCTGTGTAGCGCACCTTGTGGTGAAGTTCATACTTGTGTCTTATACCTTTCAGAATCTCCACCGACTGTTCCGGAGTAGGCTCGGTTACGTAGATCTTCTGGAATCTTCTTTCAAGAGCGGCATCTTTTTCTATGTACTTTCTGTATTCATCAGGAGTTGTTGATCCTATGCATCTTATCTCTCCGCTTGCAAGAGCCGGCTTCAAAATATTGGCGGCATCAACGGCACCTTCAGCTGAACCTGCACCAACTATCGTATGGACTTCATCTATGAACAAAATGATGTTTCCGTTGGATTTCACAACATGGATGAGCTTCTTCAGCCTCTTCTCAAATTCTCCTCTGTACTTTGTCCCGGCTATGAGTGAAGCGACATCCAGTGCAAAAATGACTTTGTTCTTGAGTGTCTCGGGAACCTCTTCATCAACAATCATTTGTGCAAGTCCTTCAACAATTGCCGTCTTTCCAACGCCAGGTTCTCCAATCAAGACAGGATTGTTCTTCTTGCGTCTGGAAAGAACCTCCATTAACCTCTGCCTTTCAATCTCTCTACCGACTATCGGATCAAGCTTCCCAGCCTTGGCCATTGCAGTAAGGTCTGTGCCAAAACCTTCCAGTTGCTTGATTGCGGAGCTCATAGTTTGGCTCTGCTGTACGAAGACATTCTCGGGCTGTTCGCCTCCCTCTTCCCAGTCACCCGTTATGTTTTCAATAATCTCTCTTCTCAGCTGCGATAGGTTTACTCCCATTTGTTTCAATATGTGGGCTGCGATACCTTCTCCTTCGCGAACGATCCCGAGCATTATGTGTTCCACATCAATCTTGTCTTGACCAAGCATTTTCGATTCATCATTTGCCAGCTCGATAACTCGTCTTGCTCTGGGTGTCATCTGCGGGGCTCCGACTACAGACTGATGTACGTTAGTCCCAACCATCGAAGTTACTTCTCTGGAGATTCTCTCGTATGTGATCGAGTAGTTTCTCAGAATCCTAGTTGTTTGCTCATTTTCGACTTTTATGATCGCTAGAAGGAGGTGTTCAGTTCCAACATAAGGGTGGCCGAGACTTCTAGCCTCGTCCTGGGCTGTCACAAAGACCTGGGCAGCGCCTTCAGAAAACTTGTCGAAATACATTTTTCTCACCTCCAATTTGGCTTTCGCTTTTCGATTAAAACCGATAAAGACTTCCTGATATCTTCATGCACTTGCTCTTCAGCCTGTCTTCCATCTATGAGAACGAATCTCTTGCTATTTTCTACCATCAACCTCTCATATCCTTTCCTTACTCTTTCGAAAAACTCTAAACTTTCCACTTCTATTTTATCATTTTTCTTTTCTTTTCTCATCCGCGACATTGCTACATCTGCCGGCACATCAATGTATAACGTAATATCGGGGACCGTATTCCCTACAACAAATGAATTCATGAACTGGACGACTTTCTGTCCGAGATTCCTACCAACTCCCTGGTAGGCAACTGATGAATCCATGAATCGATCTGCGATCACCAATCTACCACTCTCCAGTGCAGGTCTTACAACCTCCCTAACTATCTGTGCACGTGCCGCCATGAATAGAAGTAGCTCCGACTCCGCGCACAACTGAAAGTCCTTGTGAAGCAATATCTGCCGGATCTCTTCGCCTGCCCTGGTCCCACCGGGTTCCCTGACTATAGTGAACTCCACACCTAATTGACTGAGATACTCAGCCAAAAGTTTGATCTGCGTGGTTTTTCCACATCCGTCAATTCCTTCTATACTAACAAACATAGTTTTCACCTCATTCTTATGGGAGGTTCCACAACGATTTCAGATGAGGAGCCCTTTCTCCCGCTTATGAGTACCAGCTGAGCCTGTTTTTCGAAAGATCCATACGCAAATCTCAATCTATGAATTCCCAACCCTTCATCCTCTAAAAGGCGGACCCATTTGGTCAGGTCCCTCGGATGCAGTAAAAAGAAGAAAGCACCTCTGTTTTTAAGAAACCCACCCGCGGCAGAGGCAAATACCCTTGCCGAATCCCGGTCAATTCGTCTTGCAATGTTTCTTCTATCGTCTGGACTTTCGAGACCGGAATGAACATAGTGGGGTGGATTAGCTACAACTAGATCAAAGATCTCTCCTCTATTTTCGCTACAATATGCCTTGATGTCGCAGTTTATGAAACTTGTAAGTTTTTCGGTGCTATTGGCGCGAGCGTTCTTAACGGACACGTTGTAAAGATCGCTATCAATCTCCAAACCAGTTACTGACAGTCCAAAGACCTTTGCCAGATAGATCGAAATCACGCCGCTGCCCGAACCCAATTCGAGCGCTTTTCTTGCGCCTTTCGGAGGAGTAATGAACCACGATAGCAATAGAGTTCCGTGATTGACTCGAGCATGAAGAGAGGAAAAGTCAAGATCCAGACACCCAAGAATTCCGGGATCAAAATCGCGAAAGTTCATACCCATACTCAGTACACCTTAATGGCAGATTTTTCGTCCGAGATGATCTCAGTCATACCTTTCGTGTCCTCTTGAAGACTTAGTCTTGAAAGCCTCTGAAGGTCTATCCTAACCTGTCCCGCTATTTCCGATTCTTCAATGTGCATCCAGGATGCTCCAGATATTTTGATTTTAGTATCTGTCAGTGAACCTCCCGTCAGTGACAGACGAGACGTCTTGTTGATTTCAATATCCCCGGATTCGAAAACCGAGCCCACCACTTCAACGCGTGAATCTTTGACTTCCATTGACTGCGAACTAAATGTACTTCTTGAGAGCAAGGCTGAACCCAGATTGCTGTATGTCAGCTTTGTTCCGGAGAGCTCGCTGAGATGGACGAGCAGTTCTCTGACGTTTTCAACGATTATTTCTCCATCGATCTGGCTTTTGTATATCTGGACGGTTCTCGCACCACTGATCTTCAAACCGCCGGAAAATGTGCAATCTTCAAATACTACTACTGCCGCTCCTTCAATAAGGATCCTCGAATTGTTGAAATCCACGCTTCTCGCAATCAAAACGCCGTTGTTCGTAACTTCGATAGTTCCAGAGGAACCTCCCGGATTTACTGCAATCCTGTCCTTCCTACCTTCTAGATCAAGGACTCCACTCACGAGCAAAGTGTTTCCCTTTGGAATTGTGAGAGAAGAACCCGACTCGACTCTCATAACCGAATTATCTCTCACAACTATGTTCCCATAAAATCTGTAATCGTTTCCTGCTACCAGCAGCGAATCCATTCCCAGGAAAGATGAAATGTACTCAGTACTGAACCGTCTGAAGAAACTCTCTTTAGCGAAAACCGGAACGGAAGGCATGTAGATCTCGTTTTCGGAAGTGAAGGCAATTCTGTAAAGATCACCGTTCTCAGATATGCTGTCCTTCGAAATTATCGACGATTTCTCTTCAGAATCGTGGCTGGAGAGAGTAATCCACTCACCGTCCCTATATCTCTGCAGTTCAACAAGACCTTCTGAAGTAGTCCACCTTGCGTTTCTTATAGTGCCTTCCTCAATATAGAGTTCGGGGAGGTCAGAAGAAGTATTCTTGACAACCGACAACTGCTTCTTGACTTCGGTAGTGTTGCCAGAAGAATCTCTTACTCTAACAACCAGAGTATTCTTGCCCTCCGGAATAGGTATCTCCGGTATTAGCCTTGCTCCATCAAAGAGAAGAGAAATCCCTCTCTCTTGAGCGAAGGCTTCTATCTCAATCTCCTCAGGACTGTCCCAGTCGTCACTAATCTCAGCTTGTATCGCGTCTCCTCTATACGGAAGGGTTAAGAAGAGCTTCACTTCTGGAGCAAAGTCTTCCGAAAGCTCAAGATCAACAATTGCAGGTTCAGAGCTTATCGTATCAAACATTGAGAACGCCTGGACGATATATTTTGTATCTCTTTCTGCAGGGACCGAAAAAACGCCGTTAGAGGATCTGTACGAAACACCATTAACTAGGATTCGATAGTCAGTAACTTTTTCGGAATCGTTTGCCTTGACATCGAGAGTCAGTAATCCTTGCGCAAGACTCCATCGAACCACTGGCCTATCTGGAGGTTCAAGATTAATCGTTGTCTTAACCGAGACCGGAGTCGTCAAGAATCTCTTACCCTCAATCAAAGTCACATATATCGAATGAGTACCCTGCTCCTTCAATTCAAACGAAGCTTCAGTCCCTCTGAATTTCAAGCCGTCATTGCCATCAACCGGAGGCCGATTGATTGTCACAAGAAACATGGGGAGCTCCCTGCCGGGTGCCGAGATATTCAGATCTATGTTGCAGATCGTGCCTTTGCAGTCTATCTGTCTGATAGAAACAGAGTAATTCCCGCCGTCACTACAGGCAGCTACTAGAATGAACAAAAGAGAAACAAAAATGATTTCGAAAATCCTCTTGATGTCCTTCACACTCCTATCTTAAGAAGAATAACATATCCTGACAAAACTGACTCTTAAATGTTGCCCTGAAAGGCAAAAAAAGATAGAATCAACTGGTGAGAAGTTTAAGGACAATGTAGGGGGAGGTGCGAGAACTGAAGGTTATCGCTGTATTTGCGAGTACGGTCAACGGCAAAATATCGCTCTCAAAAGAAGACAGAACTGAGTGGACATCAAAGGAAGACAAGAGTTACTTCAAATACCTGACTTCAAAGATCGGGGTAGTTATTATGGGCAGAAAGACTTATGATGCTATTGGAAAGGCGCTTCCCGGAAGACTGAACATCGTGCTGACCAGAACTCCAGACAATTTTGAAGGCTCCAAAAACGTGGTTTTCACGTCATCGACTCCGGAGGAAATCCTCGAAGAACTTGAGAACAGAGGTTATGAAGAAGTCTGCCTCATTGGTGGAGCAGACACATTTGACCAGTTTGCCAATAAGGGTTTGGTAAATGAACTCCATATAACTTTCGAACCCATTATCAGAAAGGGGATCAGGGGCCTGGGAGAAAAACTGGAGTGCGAAGTGCAACTGAAGTTCAAGGAGTTTCGTGAACTGGGCCAAGCGGGTCTTCTGATCTACGATGTTATATGAATGGAGCGGGCGACGGGACTCGAACCCGCGACCCTCAGCTTGGGAAGCTGATGCTCTACCAACTGAGCTACACCCGCATTCATGGAGATTCTATCACCCGAAGGAAACGCTTGTCAATTGCGCTCTCTCTTGAGTAGATTTAATTATGATGCATTACGTTGCGCGAAAAACCAGATTTGTGTGGTTTAGGAATCTCCGAGTTCTTCAAAAGAGCTCTTAAGAAGATCCTTTGCAGAAGAAAAATCAACGGTCGATATTAGGCCGATCGCACCGAAAATGTAGTTCTTGTCTCTGTAAAGCTTTACACTGGCTTTCGGCAGCAATTCCTTTTCGTGTCTTTCGGAAAGAGTTCTAATACCTTCCATGATTTTCCAGGAGAATCTCGATCTGCTCAGAATTCCTCCAGTACCAACTACCGATCTGACAGCCGTGAGATCCTTTCCATATGCAACTTCAATTCTCCCGGTGGGCCCATAAAACTGCTTGATGCTTCCAGCATGCCTTCTTAAGGAAGCCTCGAAACAGTATCTGGCAAGTCTTACAGAGAAGGCCTCGTCGAATGAATCCTTTGGATAAGGCGTCAGATTTTCAACAATGTTCTCCAGATTGGGAAACTCTCTTTCCAGCTCGCATCTCCCAATATGCTCGATAACGTGACGGGCATTAACATAGATTCCGAGATCTCCTTCGACGGTCCTCTTTGATTTGGGTTCCGGAGATACCAGCATAGACGCTATCTCGGGATCTCCATCCGTAACTGAATCGACGTCCGTAGTCGCGCCCCCGATATCAACTGCGAGCACATCACCTTGAACCTCGGAAAAGAGTTCAGCTGCGAGCATAACTGCGGCTGGTGTAGGGATAACCGGCTTATCAGCTACCGAGTAAATCTTCTCCATTCCGGGACCCTTCACTATGTTTTTTGAAAAGACCTCTCTGATAATCTCCCTCGTCGGTTCGACATTGAGCTCATCGATTCTTGGATACACATTTTTCACTACGTGAACATCTCTTCCGTTCCCCGAGATCATTTCATAAACTTCGTCCGCTGCCTCAATATTTCCCGCGTAGACTATAGGAATGTCGGGATCTACATTCTTGAGGATCTCCGCGTTATGAATGACTGTCTCCCTTTCACCATAATCAACTCCACCTGCAAGAAGTATCAACTTTGGAGTGGCTTCCTCGATTCTTTTCAAATCTCTTTGGGCTAACTTGCCGGCCGTCACTAACTTTATAACGCCACCCGCTCCAAGGGCCGCTTCCCTTGCGGCTCTCACAGTCATATCGTAAACGAGACCGTGAACCGTCATTCTCAGTCCCCCGGCCGCGCTTGATGACGCAACCAAAACATCCCATTCAAGCGCCTCTGTTCCAAGGGTTTTTTTCAATGCTTTCATGGCTTTCTCGATACCGACAGTGACATCATTCTCATCTATGGTTGTGTAAGATTCACCCTGCCCAATGAACTTCATTGTTCCCGATGCATCACAAGAAAAAGCAGAGAGCACCGTAGTGGTGCTCCCGATTTCTGCAGTCAGGAACTCAACCCTCATCTACTCTCAAGAAGCTCCCTGACAATTTTGTTGACGAGCTTTCCGTCAGCTCTTCCCTTTACTCTGACCATCAACTCTCTCATGACTTTTCCAAGATCGGAAGGATTGTTGGCCTTCAAATCGTCAATCGTCTGCAGGGCAATCGTCCTTATTTCGTCAGCCGAGAGTTCTTCTGGAAGGTAGCTACTCAGTATCTCAAGCTCCTTGGATTCACTGGAAACCAGATCGTCTCTCCCCGCCTTCTTGTAGGCTTCAATTGATTCTTCTCGTTTCTTCGCTTCCTTTGCAATAAGATCAATCAAAAGCTCATCGTTGACCTCTCGAGCTCTGGCCTCTTCTGAAGATACAAGGTAGTTTTTTACGGAAGCGATTACACTCCTCAAAGTATTCGTTTTAAGAGAATCTCGGGACTTCATCGCTTCCTTCATTTCCTGTTGAATCTGCTCATAAAGCGTCATCAAATCACCTCTACTATTCCTCGCTATTGCTCAAAGCCTCTTCTTCATCAAAAGAGATGGGTCTTACGAGCGGAAAGGGAATAATATCCCTTATAGAAGGTGCATCTGTCACAAGCATGATTATTCTGTCCCAACCAACTCCTATTCCACCCGTGGGGGGCATCCCATATTCAAGAGCCCTGATGAAATCCTGATCCATCATCTGAGCCTCTTCATCTCCGATGTCCCTCAAACCCGCTTGATGAAGGAAACGATCATACTGTTCAATCGGATCGTTCAACTCACTGAAAGCGTTTGCCATCTCCATAGAGCTTATTATCAGCTCGAACCTCTCTGTAACTCTCGGATCTTCTCGGTGAATTTTCGACAATGGAGAGATTATTACTGGATGCTCGGTAACAAAAGTGGGGTTCACAAGGTTGTGCTCCACAAGATCCCACAATTTCTCGATCAAGTGTCCTCTTTCCTTGATATCAGGTTCAGCATTGTGCTTCTTCAGAACGCCAATCAGTTCATCATTCGAGTCTTCCAAGATGTCGACTCCAAGATTCTCTTCTATGAAGCTAGCCATCTTAACTCTACGCCAAGGCCTCGAAAAATCGATCTCTTTTCCCTGGTAAGTGATAATCTCGGAGCCTGCTATTCCGCGCACCACGTAGTTGATCATCTCTTCAGTGATATCCATTATATCGTTATAATCTGCGTATGCCCAGTATAGCTCCATCATAGTGAACTCAGGATGATGTTTGTAGGAGACTCCTTCATTACGGAAGTTCTTTCCGATTTCAAATATCCTCTCAAATCCACCAACGAGATACCTCTTGAGGAACAGCTCTTCGGCAATTCTAAGATACATGTCAGACTCAAAAACGTTTATGTGAGTCTTAAAAGGCTTTGCCGATGCCCCTCCAGTCAAGTAGTGGAGCATAGGCGTATCCACTTCGACAAAATCCCTGGACTGAAGAAACTCTCTGACCAGTCGAAACAACTCAGAGCGAATCCGAAACCTCTCAAGGGCCTCGTCACTCGAAAGCATCTCTACGTATCTCTGTCTGTAGATTATCTCCTTATCCTTCACTCCATGCCACTTTTCGGGCATCATCCTTATTGCCTTCGAGAGTATCTCGAAATGCTTTACAAAGATCGATATCTCTCCGGTGTGTGTCTTGAAAGGGAATCCAGTGACCCCCAGGAAGTCGCCTATGTTTACATATTTCTTGAAGACCTCGAAGCTCTCCGCCCCTACCCCATCAAGCCTAATATATGCCTGAATCCGGTCGGTATTGTCCCTGAGAACAAAGAAAGTGGATTTTCCGTGGTTTCTCATCGCAACCACTCTTCCAGCAGTTCTTACAGTTACGTCTTCTCTCGTCTCGGAATCCTTTAAGCCGGAGAAATCCTCCTTAATCTGGCCGGCCCAGTGAGTTTTCTCAAAACGGTACGGGTACGGCTCGATTCCCTCGCTGCGCATCTGATTTATCTCTTCAATTCTCTGTTTTCTTGCTTCTTCACTCATAAAATACCCCCATCACTTGCCGATGGTAAGAATTTTGTACTTCGCCCAACCCGCAGGGGTTTTTACCCTTACCAATTCATCCACTTTGCGCGTCAGAATTCCCCGTCCAATAGGAGAATCGGAACTGATTTTTCCCTCAAAAATGTTGGCTTCCTGAGCGTTGACGATTCTGAACTGCGATTTCTCACCTGTCTCAACGTTCTGAAGTTCAACGACATATCCCAATTTGACCGTGCTCAGATCACCGTCGTCCTCAATTATTTCAGCGTTGTTGAGTATCTCTTCCAGCTGCTTTATTCTGCTATCGATTCTGCCCTGTTCATTCTTTGCTTCATCGTATTCACTATTTTCACTTAGATCGCCAAGCTCTCTGGCTTCCTTGATCCTTTCAGCAATTTCGTACATGAGTTTCTTTCTAAGACTCTCGAGCTCCTCTTTCATTCGGTCGAAGCCTTCTTGTGTAAGGTAAATGACTTTTTTCTTCACGACCTGGATCCCTCCATTCTAACGATCTCTGTCGTTCCTGAGTTCCTCAATTATATCCATGAAATGGTCTATGTCCCTGAATTCTTTGTAAACAGATGCAAATCTAACGTACGCAACTCTGTCCAGAGACTTGAGTTCAGTCATTATCATCTCGCCGATTTCACTTGAGATTACTTCGTGCTTCCCCGCCTTCACAATCCCGTTTTCTACAGAATCAACGATAGCATTGACCGTATCAACAGATATTGGCCTCTTCTCACAGGCTTTGAGCAGTCCATTCAGAAGTTTCTCCCTGCTGAATTTCTCCCTCCTGCCGTCTTTTTTTACCACTAAGAAGGGAAGTCTCTCATACCTCTCATAGGTAGTGAATCTTGCGCCACACTTCTCGCACTCCCTTCTTCTTCGAATGGAAGTGGATTCATCGGTCGGTCTAGAATCCAGAACCCTTGTAGAATCTCCACCACAAAAAGGACATTTCATCTAAATATCTCCCAACTCTTCGGCTAATGCCATAAGCTTTTTCAACCTATTATATACTGCTGACTTACTCATTGGCGGATTCATTATTTCGCCAAGTTCTCTCAGATTGAGGTCTTCGTTCTCCATCCGGAGAATGGCGATCTGTCGAAGATCCTCGTCGAGTCTGTCAATTCCGAGTTTCTTATCGATAATTCTTATTGCCTTCACGTGTTTCGCCATAGCCTGCCCTGATTTGTTTGCGTTAGCCGTAAGAAAATTCAGCGTTCTGCTCACATCACTTCTGATCTTTCTAACTTCTACAGCGCTCGAAAGCCTCGTTACAGTCCTCTTGCCACCCATCAGGGAAAGTAGCTCTATTAGGTCAAGTGACGATTTCACATACGCCTTGTATTTCTCCCTAACCTTCACAACACCGACCTTTATGTTGAAATTTTCAGCAATATAGATTCTCAGTGAATTTACGAATGCTTCTGTCGTATCCAGAGTTATCTCTAAATGATACTCTTTTGAGGGGTCAACGACTGACCCGCCAGCCAGATACAAACCTCTGAGAAACGCACCGAAATAAACGGGATCTTCTCTTACCGGTTTTGGAATGGAATCGTCTCTGACAGAAATCCCACTTCTGCGAAGGAACTCCTCGACTTCTTCAAAACGAAAGCTAAGCTCTCCGCCCCTCTTCCGGCCCAGCCGCATTTCTTCGATTACTTGAGTCTCGAAAATCGGGATAGAAATTCTCTTTGCTATCTGAAACAGCCTTTTCAGACTTGTAATCGACGTAAGAGGGATGACAAGGAAAGCCGTGCTATCTCTCAGTCTCAGAGTTCCTCTTGACTTGACAAACCCGAGATACTCAGACCTACATTCTGCCGGATCATCTAAGGGAAGATGGCAGAGCTCTTCTTTGAGTTTATCGGCATAACTCAAATCTTGCTCTCTCCCAATAAACACAATTCATCAAGAATAGACAAGATGCTGTTCCTGGAGTGCCGCACGACGAGACGTGTTCTTCCGTCGTCTATTAGCGCTGTCGTAACTCCGTCGATTACCTTCACTCGTTTGTCGAAAAGCATGTCGTTCTCGACCGGTGAGGAGCCTCTCTCCTTATACCTGTTTAGAACCGAAGTCTCGACGCCTCTCACTTCCGTCCAAAAAATCATGTCAAAGGCTTCCCCGCAATAATCTTCCACAACCTCTACGTGATCGCCTAGAGAGAAACCTTCGGACTCACCGGGCTGAGTCATTATATTGCAGATATATATCTTTCTTCCTCTTGATTTTCTGAATGCCTCTCGAACACCGGAAACAAGAAAATTAGGAACAACACTGGTGAGAATGCTCCCGGGGCCAACCATTATCGTTTCGGCAGATACTATTGCATCTATTACTTCTGGAAGAGCCCTGGCAGGCTTGTCAAGAAATATTCTTCTCACTCTTTTTCCAACTGACGAAATCTTTGACTCTCCTTTTATAATTGATCCGTTGTCGAGCACCGCCACGAGATGAACGAGATCATCGGCGACCGGCAAAACCCTGCCTTTTATGTTTAGCATCTTTGACGCTGCCACGACGGCCTCTGGAAAACTTTCATACATCTCAGTAAGGCCGGCGATTATTATGTTTCCAATAGAATGACCGTCCATTGAAGGGGCCTTGAATCTGTATGAAAAGACCTTAGTCAGAAGCTCTTCGTCATCGGCCAGGGCAATTATGTTATTCCTGACATCTCCCGGCGGAGGCATTAACATGGCTTCTCTAATAATCCCCGAACTTCCTCCATCATCGGTTACTGCAACAACCAGGGTGAGGGAAGAGTCAAAATCCTTCATTACTCTCGCGAAAGTTGAGAGACCTGTGCCTCCTCCTATCAGAACTGTTCTGCTCATATTAAATACTTTCCTTCAGAGTTATCCCCGTAAAGGTTAGATCAACGCTTCGCACATTCTCCGCTTTTCGAAGATACCTCTTCAGAATTTCCTGGAAAAACCAAATATTTCCACTTACGTAATAGTCGACCGTAGATGGTTCGGTTGATGAGATTTCTGCCCAATCAGCGAAATCACTAACAATATACTCCGCGGGATCAACTATTCTAGTTTTTGAAGGCAGAAAGGCTTCGATTGATTTTCTGATTAGCGGATAGTGAGTGCATCCAAGTATCAGAAAGTCTGGTTCAGTTCTTGCAAGATCAGTCAAATAATACTTTACGATGGAATCGACAATTTCGCCTTCCCAGATACCCTCTTCTATTAAGGGGACGAAAAGCGGACATGCCCTCTGAACAATAGTGGTAAGATTCTCATAGCGGAAGAGCCGTCTCAAATAAAGCGATCTTTTCACAGTGTTTTCGGTTGCAATAACTGCGACAGTCGATTCTCCCGGGGCTGATTCTCCAAGAATCCTCACTGTGGGATCAATTATACTGAAGTAAGGAACACTGAGTTCTGATTTCTCTCTTTGAGAGAGTATGGAATCGGAAGTGTTGCAAGCAGTAAGGATTGCATCGACATTCAGCTGCGAAAAGAAATTGAAGATCTCTCTTAAGTATCTTTGAAGTGTTTCAACTGGCTTTGAACCATACGGAACCCTTGCTGTATCAGCGAAATAGTGAAAACTCACTCCTTCAGGGAAAGCCTCCAATAACCTTTTCAAAACCGTAAGGCCACCTATTCCCGAATCGAAGATCCCTATCCTTAACCTATTTCTCAACCTCGTCACGTCCCTGGAAGTATTCTGAAAGAACCTCTTCGTATTTTGCTTTAAGCCTTAGCAGTTCATTCTGACTTCTCACAAGGTCGTGCGCAAGATTCACCGAAATCCCCACGAGCACTTTTTCATAGCCAATCTCTTCTTCGTTCTTTTTTAATGAATCGTACATTTCCGTGATCTTAGAAAAGACTTGATCCACGAGCTCTTGTGGATCACTCGTAATAAAAGTATACTTCTTTTCTCCAAGCTCAAGTGAGACTGATCGCTTCATGGCTCGACTCCTTATGCTTTCTTGCTGTCTTCAACGAGGCTGCCTCTGACTCTCTTTATAAGTGAGGAGATTGTCCTTGATTCACTTTCGAGACGGAGTTCAAGTTCCCGGATTCTGAGCTCAGACTCTTCCACCTTTCTCTGTGCGGCTTCAACCTGCTTCCAGAGCTGTTCGTTTTCTTTTCTAAGGCGGTTGAATTCCTCCACCATCTTGTCTATGACAAGTTCAAGCTCCTGATAGCTATCCAAGAACGACACCTCCTATTTTGAGATTATAACACCTCGGCTAAGAAAGAAAACGAAACAGCCGCCTGACGGGCGGCCGTCAAATCTGTGTAATCAAGCGTGATACTCGGCGATGGCAACCAGCTGTACGAAGCTTTCCAGCAGACTGGCTCCCCCAACTAACCCACCGTCAATGTTCTCCATAGCAATCAGAGCCTCGAAGTTATCGGGTTTGATGCTTCCGCCATACAGGATCCGAATTCTCTCTGACAGGTCATTATCGTATAGAGAAGAGACGAGATCCCTGACAAATTTCATAGTATCTTCGGCCTGTTCAGGTGTGGCCACAACTCCAGTCCCGATAGCCCACACCGGTTCGTAGGCAATAATTACTCTTTCTGCTTCCTTCTTATCAAGCCCAGCAAAGCCCTTGCTGATCTGCTCCTCAAGAACTTCGTTTGTTCTTCCCGATTCTCGCTCTTCCAGCGTTTCTCCCACACAGAAGACGGGGATGAGGCCGCCTTTAAGAACCGCTTTGATCTTTTCGTTGGTCATCTCACTGGTTTCGCCGAAGATATGCCTGCGCTCGGAGTGTCCGACAAGCACGTACTCTACTCCTAGATCCGCGAGCATCGGCACTGAGATTTCTCCCGTGAAGGCCCCGCTGTCAGCCGGATAGATATTCTGTACTCCAAACTTTATTGTAGTATCTTTCAGGATATCGGCCACTCCCGGAACCGATATAGTAGCTGGAAAAACAACAACATCTACGGCTTTCTCATTTCCGATTGAGGAAGCAAGGAACCCCGCAAACATTCGTGACTCATCGGGGGATTTGTTCATCTTCCAGTTCCCCGCGACCATTATTCTACGTTTTTTTTTACGGCCCTCAGTTGAGAGGCTCTTTATTCCTGGCATATCCTTTCCTTCCAGCATCTCAAGGGACGCCCCTCCGCCAGTAGACACATGGGAGACCTTGTCGGCAAGTCCGAACTTGTTGATTGCAGCAGCACTGTCGCCTCCCCCAATTATGGTGACTGCGTCCTTTAGAGACGCCAGCGCCTTTGCAATTGACTCCGTACCCTTCGCAAAATCGTCAATTTCGAAGACTCCCATGGGTCCGTTCCAAACAACGGTCTTCGCATCGCTTAGCTTTCCTTCAAAAAGCTCGATTGTTGATGGGCCAATATCAAGACCTTTCCAACCTGATGGCACACCTTCTTCCAGGCTGGCAACCCTAGATTCACTACCGGCCTTAATTTCTCTGGAAATTATCGTATCGACTGGAAGAACAAACTCCACACTCTTCTTTTCGGCTTTTTTCAAAATCTCTTTAGCAAGATCTATCTTGTCTTCTTCAACTAGAGAGTCGCCAACTCTCTTTCCCAAAGCTTTTAGGAATGTAAACATCATCGCACCGCCAATAAGAATCCTGTCGGCCTTTTCGAGAAGATTGCTTATGACTCCAATCTTGTCGGATACCTTTGCGCCTCCGAGAATTACGACATATGGGTGCTCCGGGCTTTCGATTGCCATTCCAAGCATCTCGATTTCTTTCTGCATAAGAAATCCGGGTACGCTGATCAAGTTTCGTGCCACGCCAACGTTTGATGCGTGACTCCTGTGTGCGGTACCAAAAGCGTCGTTTACGTGAATGTCAGCGATCGAAGAGAGCTTTTTTGAGAAGTCAGGGTCGTTCTTCTCTTCTTCGGGGTAGAATCTAACGTTTTCCAGAAGTAGTATGTCACCATCGTTCATCTCCGAAACGGCTCTCTCCACGGCTTCTCCGACACAATCGGGAACGAATCGGACTGGTTTGCCAATTAGTGATCTAAGCCTCTCAGCTACTCTTTCCAACGAGTACTTCGGATCTTTCTTTCCTTTGGGTCTGCCCAAATGAGAAACGAGAATTACTTTCCCGCCTCTTTCTACTATGTATTCGATAGTGGGTAAAGCGGCCTTAATTCTAGTATCGTCACTTACTTCGCCAGTTTCTTTATTCAGAGGCACATTGAAATCCACTCTGACAAGTACCCTTTTTCCACTCAAATCAACGTCTCTAAGAGTTAGGGTCTTAGACATTCTTAATCCTCCTTTTCTCAGTAAAACGGGGCCTGAAGGCCCCGTCGAATTATCCTCAGAATCACATCTCCATCATTATCTTGGCCAGATCGACTACCCTGCAAGAATAGCCATATTCGTTGTCGTACCAGGCGCAGACTTTCAGCAAGTTGCCCATCGCTGCCGTCAAATTACTGTCGAATACCGAGGAAACGGTCGTCCCCACGATGTCTGAAGAAACCAGTTCTTCTTCAGTATATTCAACAATTCCCTTGAGTCCGGTTTCTGCGGCATTCTTTACAAGGGCATTGACTTCCTGGGCAGTGGTTTCTTTCTCCAGGACCACCGTAAGATCTGTTATTGAACCGTCCGTCACAGGAACTCTCATGGCAATTCCATCCAGCTTGCCCTTGAGCTCTGGGATAACCAAGCCTACAGCCTTTGCAGCTCCAGTCGAGGTGGGGATCGTATTGGCGGCAGCAGCTCTGGCCCTCCTCAAATCGCTGTGCGGAAGATCCAGAATTCTCTGGTCGTTTGTATATGCGTGAACGGTGGTAAGGTAACCTTTCTGAATCTTGAAATTGTCGTTTAGAATCTTGATGATTGGAGCTATCGAGTTGGTCGTACAGGATGCATTAGATACGATCTTCATTTCTGGTTTAAGTACATCGTCGTTAACTCCGAGAACGATTGTGGCATCCACTTCACCCTTTGCAGGTGCAGTGATCAAGACCTTCTTCGCTCCCGCATCGATATGAGGCATGGTTTTCTCTCTATTTCTGAAAACTCCGGTAGCCTCAATTACCAGTTCGACACCGAGATCTTTCCAGGGAAGATTCGCAGGATTCTTTTCGGAGAAGACTTTGACTTCTTTGCCATTTACTATAATAGCTCCTTCTTTAGCCTCTACTGAACCTTTGAACCTTCCGTGAACTGAATCATATTTGAGAAGATGAGCAAGAGTTGCGGAATCTGTCAGATCATTGATTGCAACGATTTCAAATTCCCCGCGCTTCACCATCTCTCTAAAAACAAGTCTGCCAATTCTCCCAAAACCGTTGATTGCTAATCTGTGCATCTGTTACACCTCCTAAAGTATATTGTCCGGTAGATTGAGTCCTCCTGTGATTCGAGCTGTTTCCTCGTCTCTCCTCTTTGTTACCTCGGCCAATGCCTCATTTATTCCCGCGATTATCAAATCTTGAATAATCTCAAAATCCTCTTCCCTTATCTCCGGCTCGACTTCGATCGATTTGATACGATAATCGCAAGTCGCAACAACATTTATTGCACCGCCGCCGGCTGAAGCAGCAACCTCAATTGTCTTGAAAGTATCTTCAAGATTCTCCATTTCTTCCTGTGCCTTCTGGGCTTGTTTCAGAAGTTCACCCATATTGGAACCCTTTTTCGAACCACCGTAGTTTCTACCACCCAGGCCCCTGAATTTCTTTGCCATCATTAATCCTCCTCAAGCTCTATCTTTAT
>NZ_DIXC01000013.1 GCF_002435945.1 Mesotoga sp. UBA6090 | reverse complement strand
CACTACTACGGACTGTTCCGCCCCTGAATCTGGCATCGGTACTTTCACCCTCGTGGGTCTTCCACTTGCGGCTTTTCCCTTAACATCCAGATCCAGGTTCCCAAGTTCCTAATCGAAGCCTGTACCAGGGTCACACCACAACCCTAGACCCGGCTTATACGCTTTCTTCTCGGAGGACGGAGAACCTTCTCTAATGCGACTAGCCTGAGTCAGCAGACCGACTACTTTTTGCCTTCTGCCTTGTGCCTGTGAGACGGCTTCCTCTTCGTGCGAACCGCCGTTCACCCCTACAAGAAGAATATGATCCTGAATGGGATCATGGGATCACAGATAAAGAAGATCGTTAAGCGGCTCTTCGCTTTGTTCCTGGCGCGAAAGCGCCAGCATCACTTCCCCGGATGCTCTTCCGGGCATCACTTCCTGGCAGGTACCTGTCAGCATCACTTCCCGACGAAGTCGGCCTCACTTCTTTAAAGGATCTTCGCCAGCCTTGCGTCCGCCGATGTTCCTCGGCGGACTACTACTCATCCCTCACTTTATCAAAAACCTTCTGCACTCTCTTCAGCCATTCCTTTCCGCCCCTCAGGTTGAGCCAATCCCCTCTGAACTCTTCTGCAAGAGTCAACGAATCGACTCTTTTCTGACTCCTGAGGTTGCCTCTTTCTGCTTTCTCGAAGTCCTTCTTATCGTTTTCTTCTTCCTCCAGCAGATACTTGATGAAGTCAGGGTAGCGGCGAAGAATGTTCAGAAGAATCTGTTCCGCTCTGTCTAGCTCCCTGTAGGCATAGTTCTTCAGCGCCAATACTGCAAGAGCCTTCGGATGGCTACTGTGGTTCTCAAACTCCATTGTTTTGGCCATTTCATCGAACATTTTCAGTCTCCAGCACACAATCAATTTGCTAGCTAAGAGGGAGCCGTAATCATCTGGACTGACAAGGGGGAAGACTTCATCTATAACCCTTAGTGCTTCGCTATATGCCTTCTGATCGATCAAGCTATCTACATAATGTTCGATGACTTGCAGGAGCTCGGTGTTGGATGGACTCTCTTCGTTCTCTATAAGTGATGCCCATTTATCCTTTTCAACGATATCGTGAAGGACGTTCAAAGCAAGCTCGCCCGCAACTTGAAGGAGCTTCTTCAGTTTGTCAGTTTCTCTTGTGGAAAGGAAGAGAAGTGTATTCATGAACTCGAAGTTGAACCGGTACTTCTCGCAGTAACCTACCATGGTATCGAATGCATGATCGATATCGTTCTGACTTATCGCTGAGTTTATCAGCGTATACATCGGCACTCGTGAATACTCAACACAGCTGGTCTTCCCGTACGAAATGAAATTAGGTTCCTTAATCGATTTCAAGTTCGAAATTACACCATCAATCGCCGTTCTATGAGAATACTGGTCTGCCATATGTTCATAGATCACATCAAGATCACCGAATGAATCCCGAAGAAGAGATCGGATCAAAGGCGGATCTGGTTTCTCATCTGTTATCTCAGAAAACTTCTTGCTGAAGAGCTCCTCGTCTTCAAAGTCGTATTTCATGCATAACAAGAGTCCCGATCGTACAACTGCGATTGTTGGCTCCAGAGTCTTCAGATATGCGACATACTCTACCACACAATCAGTTGCCTCATCCTTGTCCAAGAGAGCGCTCGCAATAGTCATATTGGAAAACAGGGAAGCCTTCTTTTCTATCCCTTTCAAAATACTCTTCAGTCTATCGAAAAGTTTGCCGAAATCATTGCACACGACAACTTCGTAAAGAAAACCGTCTCTCGACTCGTAGCTGGAGGAATTCAACATAATACCGAGTTCAGAATCACTCATCGAAGCGAACATCTTATTGATAATCAGTTTTGCCCTTGCTTTCTCTTCCATTTCTCCACCTGCAGCCATGCTAACCGGCGCCAACAAGATATCCCCAAATATAATGTGAGACAGGCTCTTGATGAACTCAGTCACCTGATCCAGATTCAGTTTTCGATTCCTTATCATAGCAAGAATCGGGAACTGCGAGCTCAAATAACTCTCAACCGACGGTAATCGAAGTCCTACTGACGAACCCATAGTATCGGGCATCGAGTATGATGCCAGCACAGAAGGAACAATCTTTCTCAAGTCTTCCTTTAGGGAGCCCTCGAACTGCTCCGAATCTAAGCTTTCGCAAATGAAAGTCGTCAATTCATTACCCCAAAGGTAAATAGGAATATAATGCTTACTATTCATGAAATGTCTGAAAAGTGAGAAATTCTCTCTTACAAGTCCTATAGATTCTTTGCGCTCTTTCTCTTCGAATAGGGAAAAGAATCTCTTCTTCAAGTCTCTTTCTGACTGAAAACTCTCTTCATGGCCGGGTGAAGTTTCCTCTGCCTCATTCAGCGTGCGAAGAAGATCTTCGAGAAGGATCTTGGCTATCTGCTCCTTGACAACATGTGAAGTAGTCTTGTCTGAAAGCATAAGACCGGCAAGATAACCCCTGAAGAATCCGTTGCTCATTATTTCCTCCAGAGACATGTCCAGAGAGAATCCACCCTTAAGACCTTTCGCAAGCTCGATTGCTGTGTTTCTGTCAAAGAACACTTCCAGCTCTTCAAGAGTACAGTATTCAATATGAGAATTTCTGCTCATCTCCAGCGCCTCGGCAAGGAGGGTTACTTTTACTGTCTCTCTATCCATAATTCACCTCTCTAGCGTGTAATAGAACACAATAAATTAATACACTGTAAGATTTCTTGCGTTATGCAAAGAGATTAAGAAATGTGAAATCCACCCAATCGCTAAATTAATAGATCAATCAAACCTCTGATAAATCAACCCACGTTGTCTAGCAAGCAGAGTCCATCCATGTTGAAAAGTGTCCTTCCGCCGACTGGAGAGAGACATTTTTAATTTGTGGAGACTCCATTATTTACATGATCGCAACATTATTACCCTAGGAAACAAGCTATTCTCAGTTGAACAAAAACCACAAACTTTTTCAGGCCAAGGTGACCCAAATGCTTCCCCCAAAAAGATGAGGACTCCCTCAATTCTCTGAAGACGGGAACTCAACCTCAAGGGTGAGCAACTGTACTTAAGATGAAAGGTAATACTCTTAGCGACAAGATACTCTCATCTTCGCAATGACTATTCCAAGAGCCTCTTGAAATCTCACGAATTCAGCTTCTGAAAGTACTGTGGTGGATACTTTCAGAACTTATAGAGACAAAGTCGGGAATAACGGACTCCCCATGAGAAAAAAATACTCTAAGCACATGTTAACTCAATGTAATAAACGGAGTCTGTCCCCAAGGAGGGAGGGGTTGAAATGGAGTACCCAAAGGAAAGAGTCGCTCTTGGCGAATGTTAACTAACTGTAAATAATGGAGTCTGTCCCCAAGGAGGAGGAGTTACATTTTGACGTTTGTGAAGAGCTCTTCTATGCTCTGCCTGCGGCGGATGAGTTTTACGGAGTCTCCATCGACGAGCACTTCCGCGGGCAAGGGCATTCCATTGTAGTTGTTGGCCATGGAAAAACCGTAGGCGCCAGCGTTTTCGAAGACGATTGCTGTTCCCGGTATAGGCAACTCTATCTTTCTGCTTCTCGCGAGGATATCTCCGCTTTCGCAGAGAGGGCCGACAACATCTGCAGTAACGCTCTTGCCTGTTCCTGAAAGCACCTGTATTCTGTGATGGGCATCATAAAGAACCGGCCTTATCAAAGCATTCATCCCTGCGTCGGTCACGACAAAAATCTTCTCAGAAGGTTTCACGCTGACTACGGTGGTTACCAGATATCCGGCAGGTCCGATTATGTATCTTCCGAGCTCGGCAATTAGCTTTCCTTCAAAATCGGAAAACAGGTTCCCTATGCCTTTCTGAAGCTTTTCTATATCAAGTTCTTCACCTTCATAGTCGATACCCCAGCCGCCGCCAAGGTCAATGTACTTGAAACCAAATTTCTTGGCACACTCGAGTGCCTTTGAATATGCATCCAAAAAGGGTTCAACATCAGTTATCTGCGAGCCAATATGGAGATGCAGACCGTCTACTCTATCGGCTACCGCCTCAACATTTTCTATTGGTACACCAAATTTATGAGCCCTGAGCCCTGTGGATATATGCGGATGGGTTTTCGCATCAACATCGGGATTGACTCTCAGGAGCTTTATCACGTCAATGCCATCCCAGAGAGGGAGTTCCTGCAACGAATCCACACAGACAATGTCCAGTCCCTGGTTAGTGAAATGTACAATATCCTCATGAGTTTTGCCGTTACCGTTCCAGAGGATTCGCTTCATCCCGGCCATTTTGGACGCGAGTAGCTCTCCCCTGGACACAACGTCTGCGCCTATTTCCTCTTCTGCCATGATCTTGAGAAGTGAAGGATTATTGTTGGCCTTTAAGGCAAAGACTATCTCGGCATCGAGACCCTCGAAGACCTTCTTGGCTTTGGCAATTCTCTTTCTTATCTTTTGAGCATCATATACATAAAGGGGAGTACCGAACTCATTTGCGAGTTTCTGAAAATCAATCATCTCAACCTCCAAAATCTAGCCTTTCCGTGATCTCGTTTATCTCTTCGATCGTAATATTCAAGGCCGGCAAGAACCTTATTCGCCCACCTGTGACATTGAGAAGCACCCTTCTTTCAAAGGCCAGGGCTTTGACCTTGTCCGGATCTTCTGTTGATACTCCTATCATCAGACCCATCCCACTCACTTCTTTTGTCCAGGGGAGCCTCTTCAGGTTCTCCATCAGCTGTGCCCCACATATTCTAACACTTTCTAGAAGGTCGTAATTCATTCTTGACACAACGGAAAGTCCAGCAGCAAGACTGATAGGATTTGGGGCAAATGTCGATCCGTGATCTCCCAGCGCAAATGGCGATAATCCTCTAAAAACAACCGCTCCCAGCGGCAGGCCCCCGCCGACCGCCTTCCCTAGTATAACCATGTCAGGTTCAATTTCGTAATTGTGATAACCGAAGTATTCACCGGTCCTGCACAGACCGCTCTGAATCTCATCGGCAACTACCAAGAAGCCCCTATCTTTTCTGAGGTCTTCTATAGTACGGACAAGATCGGCAGGATAAGGCAAGACTCCGCTGTTACCCTGTATCGTTTCGACGAAAACGGCAGCGATTTCTTCTTCTCTGACAGCCCTTTCAAAATCCTCCACTCGTTTGGGCAGAAAGAGGACATCTTGAAGGAGCGGTTCGAAGGGTTTGCGGAGTTTCTCACTGTGTGTAAGAGAAAGAGCGCCCATCGTTCTTCCGTGGAAATTGCCTTCGAATGAAACGAGTTTTCCACTTCTGAGTTTTCTCACGGCCTTGATTGCGGCTTCTGTAGCCTCCGTACCGGAGTTTGAGAAGTAAACTTCACCTTTAGAACGTGAGAATTGAAGGAGCTTTTCACTTAGAGAAATGGCATCCTCATCGATAAAATAGTTCGATGTGTGAGAGAAGCGCTTGATTTTCGAGGTAACGGCTTCTACTGTTGCAACGTCTGAGTGGCCAAAGGCAAGGACCCCTATTCCGGCAAATGTATCCAGGAACTCCCCCTGGTCTGTCTTTATGTTTATTCCATGTGCACTGACGATTCTAAGAGGAAAAGGTGAATAGACGCTCGAAATCATGCTCATCAACTCACAATTCAAACTCATCGAGCAGAGCCTTCAAGGCTGTGCTTGCCTGAAATTTGGGAACGAGAACTGAAATCTTGATCTCTGAAGTTGTAGTGGCGATGATTTTGACTCCTGCCTTCCCCAGCGCAAGGAAAAAACGGGCAGCTACACCGGAGCTAGACCTCATCCCGACGCCCACGGTCGATATCTTCGCTACATCTTCATCTATTGCAAGTTCCCAGTTATCCACATCGACCAGCACATTCTCGATAGTCCTCTTTATTGCCGCAGGACTGGCTGAGATAACCGTGAATGCCAGATGAATGTAGCCGTTGTCGTTGACTATAGATATCATATCCACGTTGAAACTCGATCCGGCAACCGCCTGGAAGATCTTGCTGACTATCTCGGTGTTGCCGGGAAGTTTGTTAATCGCAATCTTTAGCTGGTTAGTGTCTATTGTCGCCCCGGTCACTACAGGCTGTTCAAGCCATTCGGGAAGCCTGTTCACTACTCTCGTACCCCCTTCTTCGCTGAAAGAAGACAAACAGAGGATCTCTACGTTGTACTTCTTCGCTATTTCAACGGATCTCGAATGGAGGACTTTCGCCCCCAAAGCGGCCATTTCAAGCATTTCGTCGTAAGTAATGTACTCCAGCTTTCTAGCATCTTTGTGAAACTTGGGATCGCAAGTATATACGCCTGCTACGTCGCTGAATATCTCGCAGGGGACCCCTGCCTTGGCCGCAATGGCGACTGCAGATGTATCCGAGCCCCCGCGTCCTAAAGTGGTGAGATTTCCCTCAGTATCGACGCCTTGAAAGCCGGTGACTACTATCACGTCATGATCCTCAAGCTCGGTGTAGATCTTGTCGAGATTCAGGTCTGCGATTCTTGCATTGTCGAAATCTCCAACAGTCGTTATGTCAAGCTGTAAAGCGTTGTGAGAGATTGATTTCACACCCATTCCTATAAGAACCATAGAAAGGAGGGCAGCAGATATCTGTTCGCCGGTAGAAAGCAGCATCGCCAGTTCTCTAGGATCCGGTTCCTCAGAGAGGTCTTCGGCAAGAGAAATCAGGTCGTTCGTAGTCTTTCCCATTGCAGAGACTACCACAATCACCTTCTCGCCAGAATCGACGCGTACTTTGATTCTCTCTGCAACGTTCCTAATTCTCTCGGCATTAGCGACCGAAGACCCTCCGTACTTTTGAACGAGCATCTAGTTCTCCTTTATCTCACGGAGTTCTTTGACGAGATTCGTCTTGCTTGCCGTCTTCTCGTCGAACTGTTTTATGACTTTCGCGGGCATTCCTGCAGCAACCGAGAAAGGCGGAACATCCTTCGTTACCACTGCACCGGCCCCTATAACGGAATTCGTTCCAATCCTCACCCCTTCGAGGACTACCGCATTCGCTCCTACAAGCACATTGTCTTCTATTATTACTGGTGTCGCGCTAGGAGGCTCCACAACGCCAGCAACAACGGCTCCCGCTCCAATGTGACAATCGGCTCCAATTATTGCCCTGCCTCCGACTACTACGTTCATATCTATCATGGTTCCTTTGCCAATCACTGCACCGACATTGAGAACTGCCCCCATCATTATGACCGCGTTGTCTCCAATTTCAACCAGATCACGAATAATCGCTCCCGGTTCGATACGCGCCCTATACCTCGTTAGATCGGCGAGGGGGAGGGCCGAATTTCGTGCCCTGATTTCGATGTGGTGACCAGCAATCTTGTCTCTGTTGGCCTCGATCACTCCGCTGATATCTTTCAGATCGCCAAAGAGAATTCCAAAGTCTTTGCCTCCGACGAACTCTACACCCGCAGTCGAAAGGTCGGCCAGATCCCCGCAAATGTGACATATTGCAGGGGTCTTTTTCTTCGAATTTCTTATCATCTTTATTATCATTTCTGAGTCCATTTAATGACCTCCTCAAAGGAGTAGAATCCCGTTTCTTTACTGGCACAGAACTGAGCTGCCGTAAGCGCCCCGATCGCGAATACCTTGCGGGAGATCGCTCTGTGAGTTATCTCGATAACTTCTCCGTCATTAGCAAAGAAGAGAGTATGATCTCCGGGAACTCCCCCGGCCCTCACAGAGTGAATCGGCAAGTCTCTTCCGGTAGCTTCCTTGAGCATCAATGCGGTACCCGATGGCGCGTCTTTCTTCGCACTGTGGTGCACTTCAATTATCTCGCCTTCGAAGCCTTCAAAAAGAGTCGAAAACTCTTTGAGGATCATTCTTAGCAGGTTTATGCCTATAGAAAAATTGAAGCTTTGAACCACAGGGAGCTTTTCGGCAAGCTTCTCCAGATCTGAAATATCAGATTGACGAAGAGCAGTCGTCCCAATGACCAGACCTGCACCAAATTGATCTGTAAGATCGATTGTCGTTTTCGAAGCTTCACGATTCGAGAAATCAATGATAACCTCAGGTTCGCCATGTCTAAAGATGCCCTTGTCATTAACTTCGAGAACGAGTTCGTGGTCTTTAAATACTTCAATAATTTCTTTTCCCATCCGCCCCGAAGAGCCAACTACTCCATATTTCACAGCACTCCACTCTCTTTCAAGGCCCTTTCAACAACCGTTCGATTTGCATCGGAGAGTTCGTAAAGAGGCAGGCGAAGTTCGTTCTCGCAATACCCCATTAGGCTCAGGGCATACTTGACAGGTATGGGATTTGACTCCACAAAGAATGCTTTCATAATCGGGAGAAGCTCTAGATGCAAGTCCCTCGCTCTCTCAAGGTCGCCGCCGAGAATAGACCGGATCATCGAAGAAGTCTTGAAAGGGGCGGCATTAGAAATAACCGAGATAACACCGTCGCCGCCACTACAGCAGAGATGAAAGGCCTGATCGTCGTTTCCAGACCAGACCTTGAGATCAGAATGATTTGCCTTCAACCTGGAAAGAAGGTAGTCGACATGATACTGGTCTCCACTTGCCTCTTTCACTCCGACAATATTATCGAAGTCCAGACACCTGATTATCGTATCGGGAAGCATGTTGGTTCCCGTTCTTCCCGGAACGTTGTAAATTATCACCGGTCCTTGCACACGTGTCGCTATCTCTCCAAAGTGCCTGTAAAGACCTTCCTGGGTTGGTTTGTTGTAATAGGGGACCACTACCAGTACGCCATCGGCACCCTCATCGAATGCTCTTGTTGACATCTCCACGGTCTTTTCCGTCGAATTGGTACCCGTCCCCGCAATCACAGGCACCGTGCCATTTGCCTCATTAACGGCGATCTTTATCAGTTGAGTCCGTTCAGAATCTCTTATCGTTGGCGATTCTCCGGTCGTTCCGAGGACTATAAGGGCCTCAATTTTGTTCTCAAGCTGAAATCTTAGAAACCTCCCGAATGCATCGAAATCAACATTACCATCCTTGAAAGGTGTTATAACCGCAGTTCCAGTTCCTCTGAACATTTCTCTACACCTCCTCCTAGAAAGGCAGCCCCGTCTCTGAAGGTGACTGTAAGAACGCCTCCATTGGCCTGCAAGACTATCTTCTCACTGCCCGTCCTTCTGCTTTGAATCCACGCCACTGCTGTCGCACCGCTGCCACAGGCGCCCGTCTCTCCCTCGACGCCTCTTTCAAAAGTTCTTAATCTAAGCGTTCCGTCTTCCTGGACGCTGAAGACGTTAATATTGCTGTCGTACAGGTGCCTGAGAGGAACAAGTGCGTTCCAGTCGATATCTTGCGTGTCCCCCTCTATCACAAGATGAGGCACACCGACAACAACGATCTCTCCGCGAAACTCTTCCTCCTCGAAACTTCCCAGGAATTTTGGTGAGGGCATCTTCACGCAAACAACCTCATCCACAACGCCCAATAGACTTCCCGAGTAAGAGAAAAACTCGACCGTATCTCGGGCTTCTTTTTCGTGAATGAAGTGCACGAAAGTCCTAGCTCCGTTTCCACAAAAGGCGGCCCTATGACCATCACGATTGAAGTAATCCATGAAGTCTCTCTCCACAAAGATCGCACCATCTCTGTCGCTAACGTACTTGAGAACAAGATCGCGCTTCTCTTCATCGCTCAGCTTTGTATCTCTCGAATCGACTACCAGAAAATTGTTTCCAGTCGCAGAGTAAAATGCACCTTTCATCTCAAGTACCTCCCAAATGAGTTTTCATGATTCGAATAGCATTTGTTGCCGCCCCCACCCGAATGTTGTCGGCCATGTTCCAGAAGAGGAAGCGGTTTCCGTCAAAGCCTCTCAGACGCGACACAAATACCAGATCGGAACCGGCTACTTCCATTGGGGTCAGCCTTTCTTCACTGTAAACTACGTCTTTTGAAGACTCTATCTCTCTTCTAAGGTCCTCCAGTGAAAAGGGGCGGACCGTCTCACAGAAGACGGATTCAGAATGGCCGTAAACAACAGGAACCCTCACAGTCGTGGGCCAGACAGATATCGAATCATCCCTGAAGATCTTTCGAGTTTCGTGAACCATCTTCATCTCTTCGGTAGAAAAGTTTGAATGGAGCAAATCCCCAATAATGGGAACGACGTTTCTGTGTATCTGCCTCACAAAGACCGAAGGCCGAATTTCTCCCCTCTCCTGCTCTTCAAGCTCGGCGATTCCTTTGTTGCCCGCCCCAGAGACAGCTTGATATGTAGAAACTACAATTGTCTTTATCCCGTAGCTCTTGTATATTCCGCTGAGGGAGAGAACCATTTGTATGGTCGAGCAGTTTGGGTTTGCAACAATACCGCCGTATCCCTTCAGAATATCCCCGTTGATCTCGGGAACCACAAGAGGAATTTCTGCGTCACTTCTGAAAGCAGATGAGTTGTCAATAACGACGGCTCCCTTTTGTGCGGCTATTGGAGCATAATGCTTCGAAACGGTAGCTCCGGCAGAGAATAGAACATAATCGTAGCCTTTATCGAAGGACTCCTCTCTAAGCTCCTTGACTTCTAGATTTCTGGCCTCAAACTTGAAATGCTTTCCTTCACTGCGCTTCGAGGCAAGCAAATCGATCACTTTCGGCGCAATCTTCTCCTCTTCCAACTTTCTCAACATCATTCGGCCTACTTCCCCGGTAGCGCCTACTATTGCGAGTCGCACTTAACCACCTCCCAAAAAAAAGAAAAAGCGTTCCCGAAGAAAACGGGAACACTTCAATGGTTTGAAATAATGTCCTATTCCAAACCCACCGGCTCTCCACGCATTCTTCGTGACAGTCATACAGGTCTTTCCTGTATGCCCAGAAGTCAGTCGCTGGGGCTTCCGCCTTCTTCGGCACCCTCGCCTTTCGATCCGTTCCAATCCCCTGATGAACGTCTACTGATCTTGGGTGCTCCTCCGTTGGGTAACTTTCGATTTATTATATCACGGTGCTCTCCAGACCAACTAATCCTTTGAAAACATAAGGTTAATTGATCATCTCAATTGAACTTTGCTCCTTGCCTGGAACTGGATTGCCCTTTGATACCATTCTATATTCTATGTTGACTCTGAGTTACAGCTAGAAACCTCCGGTTCCGCCTCCACCGCCTCCACCGCCGGAGCCTCCGCCGCTAAATCCGCCCCCACCAGAACCACTGCTGGATGCAGAAGAAGCGGCTCTTGTAAGAGTGGTGAAGGAACTGACGGCGTATGCCGTGACAGGATAGTAGATGTAAGGATGTCTGCTCTGTTCTCTCCAGACGTCTTCCGGGACTATCTTGTTTAGGTTCTTCCTCACGGTATCGGCAATTCCGAGGGCCGTTGCGAATACGAGATACTCTTCCCACAGGATAATCGATTCAGGGGGTTTCTCGTTTAGCAAGGAGTAATCCTCCAGATACTTCTTCAAGCCAAGCCACCGGAGATAGAAAAGCCTCCCGTCTTTCGTCCATCTTCCGAATACATCCTTCGGCAACAAAATCACAACCCAGCTGACGATCCAGATCCCTCCAAAGAATGCGTACGAGAAGAAGCGCATTGGCGAAAGATCAGATTTCGAGTAGAAAACCAGAAGGACAATACACACAACAAACATCAGGAAGGAGTAACCCTTGGCAATCGCATTGCCCTTGAGGTCTATCAAGTGCATCCTCTTAACAGTATCGTTGACCTTGTTTTTGTATTTCGAGAATTCGCTAGTAAAGAGACGGGCTTTTGATTGCTTCTTCGTAACCTGTTTCTTCACAGCTGTAAAATCAAACACATCACCTTCGTCATACTTGTCAAGAAAAGAGAGGAAGGCCGCTTCGGTAGGACGTAGCTTTGAGTTGTCTCGATTCTTTATGATTATTCCTTCGACCTTGTCGCCCTTTCCTTTCTGAAAATCGATATGTTCCTTTCTATACAGCTCCATAATTGTTGAGCCTATTCCGTCGTTGTCGACCATTCCAGCCATGTTTCTTACTGCCGCGTTTATGACGTCGGGAGCGTCGCCTGTTGGCAACTCTCTCTCATACTCGGCATAATAGCCGATATCTATTTCTCGTCCAAATTTTCTGTGCGCAACTATCAACACAAAAGGTGTCAAGAAACCTACTGCTATTGGAATTATCCACTTTCCGAAGAGAACCGTTGTCTCTGCCTGTCTTTCGGCTCCTTCTATGAAGCTCTGATCGAAGGCTCCACCTAGAGCGATGTTTCGCATGTTCATCGCGTTTGCCTGTTCCTTTGGAACGACTGCCCTGAACTCGACGTATGTCAACGGCGGAATGTTCGTCGCTCTCAAATCAAACACGTTTCCACTGCGATCTACCTCAACAGGGGGATGTGTGTAGAACTCGAGTATATCTAACTCTTGAGGAAAAACAACTCTCGCAGTAATTTCGCCGACCCAACTGCTCGTGTCCTCACCCCAGATCTTTCTGAAGATCTGTGCGATGTCCGTGCCCACTTCGACAGCTCTACGAACAGTGTACTTGTAAGTAACGCTTACTCTTTCCTCTCCTTTTACCGGGGTGACACTCGAGGAGTTATACGGAACAAACCAGATCCTAACCGATCTGGCACTTTCGTCGCCCATAGATTCTATGTATTTGATCTCCTTGCCTACAGCAGTAACCTCAATCGAGCTGTACTGGCTTCCCGCTCTATCGGCAGGCAGCTCTCTATAAATACCTCTGTAAGCTTTGTTGAATTTATAGTCGATAGTCTCGGTAACTGTCAGGAGACCGTTCTGGTCTATCTCCATCAAGACATTCGCCTTCTCTATGGATGTAATAGCCGAAAAAGAATCAGCTATACCGTCACTGAAGATCAGTATCGCCACTGCCCAAGTAATTACACCAACTATAATCCCCGCGATGACTCTGACAACTATCTTCTTCACTGAGCACCACCCCCTTTATTGCATTTTACACTATCGTACCTAGAATAATTGGAATGAGCCAGTCTGCTATCGCAGGCCAGTCACGCTTCGCCTGGCTAGTCTTTGCTTCGCAAAGGCCAGTTCCGCTTCGCGGGGAAAGATCCTCAAAGCCAGTCCGCTACGCACGCCGATCTTCTTGATCTGTGATCCCATTCAGAATCATATTCTTCTTGTAGGGGCGAACGGCTGTTCGCCCGAAGAGGGGGCCAAAATCCGTTGCCGTGAAAGGCTAACGGAGAACTGCATCTCACAGCGTTCAGCGTCCAGCGATCAGCGGGTTTTCCGCTCTTAAGCGTTCAGCGGTTCTTAGATTCTCGCCCTTGAACGAAGAACTTCTTTCCTTGAATTCAGTTCAGCACCTTGCTCTTGATGTTATTTCCTAACGCCTCCATAAATTTTTAGCCATGAACTACATTTCAAAGTCTGTCTCTTTGCGTAAAACTCCAGTGGATTCAGATAGAGAGGCTTTCCAGAAACGATCTTTTGACATGAGCTAAAGGCAATCTGAAACACTCTTTGGTAGAAACTTCATATAAATGAAAGGAATACGTAGTATCGATGGTTTAGTATTTTACCGAACGGTAAGTAAAAATCAATTGGGGGTGTTATTCGTGGGTATTGTAGAAAGTATGAAGACTTCCATGCTGAGACAGGCAGGGAAGTATGTTGGTACACTTGTCAGGAATTCTTCTACTGAGAATATTGGAAAATTGTTCGGAACTGTTGCGGCTTTGACGAAAGAACCAACAAAGAGTGGTTTGAAGAAACTGACTCGGATGGCCGAGGAAGAGCATCCAATGATCGTTTCCTGGCAGAACGTTTTCAAGAGATCGAGTCCTAAGGCCGTTGAAAAGGCTATGACCAATCTCGTTGTAAACGAGTTTGCACTTGGCGAGAAGATTCGTCAGGAAAAGATGCTCGAGCACGAAGTTGTGATTCCGAAGCTCGTAGTAATAAGCCCAACTTACGCCTGTAATCTTAACTGCGTGGGCTGTTACGCCGGTCTCTACGGTAGAAAGTACCAGCTTTCGAAGGAAGAGGTCAGTTCTATAATCCGGCAGGCAAATGAACTGGGGATTTATTTCTTCATCATTACCGGCGGTGAACCTTTCGTATGGCCGCATCTTCTCGAGATTTTCGAAGAGTTCAACGATTCTTACTTCCAGGTCTACACAAATGGAACGCTTATCACCAAGGAAGTTGCGAAAAAGCTCGGCGAACTTGGAAATGCCACATTTGCCGTCTCCGTAGAAGGTTTCGAAGGCGAGACCGACTGGAGAAGAGGACGCGGTGTCTTTCTTAAGATCAAGCAGGCGTGGGAGAATCTGAGAGAAGCCGGAGTCATTTACGGTACTTCGGTTACCGCAACCAGACTGAATCACGATGTTATGATGAAGGACGAGTTCTGGCAGTTCTTGAAGGACGAAGGCGTTGCTTATGCCTGGGTATTTCAGTTCATGCCAGTAGGTATGAATCCTTCGATGGATCTCGTTCCAACGCCTGAGCAGAGGTATGAGCGATTCTTCAAGACTGAGCAAGAGAGGCTTGGCGGAGACTTTGCATTCGTTGCAGACTTCTGGAATCACGGATTCCTTACGAATGGCTGTCTGGCCGCCGGCGCAAAGTATATTCACGTAAATGCAAAGGGTTACGTTGAACCTTGTGTCTTCCAGCAGTTTGCGGTTGACAGCATAAGAGAGAAGAGTCTTCTGGAGATTGTGAAGTCTCCATTCTTCACGGCATACAAGAGAATGGTGCCTTACAGCAATAATCTCTTCAGACCCTGTCCGATTATTGACAATCCGAAGGTTCTCAGAGCTATGGTGAACAAGTTCAATGCGATCCCACAGCATGATGGAAGCGAGAACGTTGTCACAGAGCTTGCCGGACAGCTTGACGAACTTGCAGCCGGCTGGAAGGAATACGCCGACAAACTCTACTACGAGGAAGGCTTTGCCGAGACCCATCCGGCCCACAGAGGGGTTTACGATTTCGATGTTAGAATGAGAAAGTACGCTAACAATGAAGAGAAGCTTGCTATAGACAAAAAACCTTGAAGGGACGGTGGATCCGGTGCGAGCGAAATTGTCTTCTAGAGAGAGGATTATAAAAGCCGCCCGGAAGGCCTTTGCGGAAAGAGGTCACGACGGCGTAAGCATGTCCGAGATTGCCCAGATGGCTGGGGTGAAAAAGGCCTTGATATACTACTACTTCCCCAGCAAAGAGGATCTGTTTTATGAAGTTTGGCAGTACTCGATAGACGAACTTGAAGATCATGTCTTTTCGGAAACAAGAGATGAGAATGTTTATGTGTCGAAGCTCAAGAGGATTCTAAGGTCATATATTGATTTCATAACCAATAAGAATGAGATCAAGAAGATCATGGATCAAGAGAGGGCGAACCTTAGCAGGCAGGACAACGAATCCTGGAAGAGGGTCAAAGATAGATACCAGCTTCTGAAGGAGAAGCTGTCCTCAGCTATAGACGAGGCAAAGATCGCTCAGGAGATTTCGAAAGACGTGGATCCCGACAGCGCGGCAGACCTCATATTGAATGGTTTCAGCGTAACGGAAGACCCGAACGGGCTAGAAAGTATAAGAGAGATAATCTGGAGGGGCTTGGTGAGCAACTCTGGAGAATGAAGCAGACAACAAAAGAGAGGGATTCAGTCCCTCTCTTTCTTTGTTCCTCTTCTCTTGAAGTCGAGAACCTCTCGAAATTTTGAATATCTTTCCTCGAACCTAGTCCCGGAGATCTGAAGAAACTTCAGATAGAGCACGTCTACAATCATCAGCTGGACGATTCGAGTGACGAGGCCGCCTTCTGGAAAGACGAGTTTGGAGTAATAGCTTTCCAGGTTGATGCTCGAATAATTGCTTAGCTTCGATCCGGACGGAGTTATTGTAACCACAGAGGCCCCAGCCTTCTTAGAAAATCTCAAGGCATCCATAAGGTCAACGGAACTTCCTGTACTAGAAATGGCGACTACTGTTGAATCACTTTCCAAACTGTAGGCAGAAATCATCTGCTCATATCCATTCTCTATTAGCCGCACTCTTTTTCCACTTTGAAGCATCTTTAGATAAAGGTCGTGCCCGGCGATAGCGTCAAAGCCAAAGGCGTAGATGTCGACGATCTGAGACGATGAAAGAACTCTTGCTGCCTCTTCTATTACTTCCTCGCTAAGCCGACTATAGGCCTCTTTGATTGTCGTTGAAACGAGTTCATCATATGCCTCTAGGTCTTCGATCAATACAGATGACTTTTCCCTCTGGACGAGTATGTTGAGCTCACTTGCGATGGCCAGCTTCAGTTGCGAGTAGCCTGTGAACCCGAGCTTCTTTGCAGCCTTAACGATCATCGACGGAGATACCTCAAGTCGTGCTGCGAGATCATGAACTGAGAACTCCAGAGCTTGCTCCGGATGGTTTATGACAAAGCTTACAATCTTTTCTTCGGTCCCGGTTAGGAGATGAAGTGCTTCGTTGTAGGACTGCAGAAGGCTACTCATTTTCAGCGGGAACTCCTTTCTCCTTTAGTCTCTCAAACCAGTAAGCGAGCTCGCTTCGAATCTCTTCCGGAACATTAGACAGGAAGTTGGGATCATCGTGTGTATAATCTATCATTCCTTCTGCAATGCCGACCCTCTTTGAACTGCCAAACGGCAGCTTTCCTTCGCTTGCCTGAGATACTGTCTCTTTCACAAGGAGATCCATATGCTTCAGAAAGCTCGCCAATATAACAGAGGGATTCATCGATATGAGATTCGAGTCGACCGTAATCACATACTTACCTCTGACCGATGCCTCCTCAATCACTCCAACACCACTTCCTCCGGCAATTGAAAGGATTACGTCCGCTCCTGCGTCAAACTGTTTTGCAGCCAGCTCTCTTCCTCTTGAAGGATCGGACCAGCTTCCAACAATGCCGAAAAGAACATGAATCGAGGGATCGATAGTCGCCACTCCCTTCTCGAACGAAGGTCTCATTATATTTGTCATTGCAGGGTAGGTATCCCCGGCGATGAAGCCAACCACCTTCTCAGAATTTGCTCCGGGCATCCGGCTTGAAGTGACAAGACCGGCAAAGATACCAGCTAGAAAGGTCATTTCGTCGTCTCTAAACGCCACTGAATAAGTATTGGGAAGTGAGTCCTCAATCATTCCGTCCAGAAGCGCAAACTTCTGGTTCGGGAACATATTCGCAACGCGTCTCACACTTGCCGGCATTCCCTCTGTAAAAGTCATAAGAAGATCATACTTATCCAGAGCAGCGAGACCGGTCAGAATAGATTCCCATCTTGACTGATTGTACCCGCCTTCGACGATCTTGATCTCGATCTCATCAGACTCAATTTCGAGGGCACCTTTTTGAACGAGCTCATAGATGGCGTTTCCGCCGATTTCACCTGTGATTAGAATGGCAACACTGAATTTGGCGCCAGCAAGAGTGGCAATCATTACCATCAGCAAAAGCAAGGATAATCTCTTCATCTTTTCACGCTCCCAAGAATCTCATATAATCATATAAATAGATTATAGTTCTTTCGAACTTAATTCTCAAGAGCGAGAATATTATTCATTATTTCGTGTTACATTGTAGGTGATGAGTCCGGGGTGGGCCTTTTCATTACGAAGCCGTCGTACTGGTTGATGTTCTGATCAAGGAGCTTTACCATCTCAGTAGCATCTATAAGCCAATGCAGCGAGAAATCTTCGACAAGCTCGGCCACTTGGACCTTGATTTCCTCAAGATCCTGACCGGCCATATATGAATGGTAAGCATAAGACCATACGTGAGGGGTTCTTGGGCTGGATAGTTCGATTCTCTCCAAGTCGCTGGAAGCCAAGATAGAGTATACCTCAGCATAATCACCAGGACTGTCCACCTCCCAACCGTTCTCCGTCCATCTGAAGTAGCGTTTAAAAACGGATAATTCTGTCGCCTCATGGGCCCTCACCATGTGATCGTCAACAACCATGAGCTCGGCAACTCCGTCACAATCAAGATCTACAACGTTATTTGTTCTCTTAGGATCTATTGCCACTGTCAATGTGTAAACCTTGGTGTCGATTACGGTTATGTAGTAGGCTCCCAGGGGTGTAGAGTAATCATCGGTAAGAAATCTGAATATTGTGGTCTTCTGTCCGGGGTAGGGCACATCGTGGACAATGACGGGTGTCATTATCGTCTTGCCCGCAAGAGTATCTACTACGACCCCTTCTTTATAGAACTTGACAACATCCGGGATGCCCATTACGGGATCACCAGACTGGAACTCGAACGTAATTCTCCCTGGAAGAAGCCCATTGCAGTATTCCTCGTACTTCCACAGTGATGTACTCTCGAGAGTCTCTGTATCCAGAGAAGTTGCGTCGACTGCCACATTAGGCGTTGCCACCTCGGTTAGAATGCCCGTGCTTACAGGAGTGGGGGGAATTGGGGGAGAAGGTGTTATTTCTTCTGCGGGACTCTCATCGAAGAAACCGTCAAGATTGAAGAGATCATCAAAGGAATCCATAGCAAGAATCTCTCGCGCCATATCTTCGAAGGAACTCGTAACAGTAGCGTCAGAAGAGTCTGCATAATCGCTGTTCCCCGCCAGACTTGTAATTGTTATAAGGACGAACATCGTAAAAGATAAATAGCGAAATAAATGCCTTCTCATACTGTCCAATCACCCACATGGCAATTATACGCTATTTTCGGAAACACGAAGCTCAAGTTTTCGGGCAGCAACAGACAGGAGTTCTTCGTTCCAGTGTGCCAAGAAGGCGA
>NZ_DIXC01000012.1 GCF_002435945.1 Mesotoga sp. UBA6090 | reverse complement strand
AGAGCAATATTCGTAACTCCAGTGATTTCGCTGTATGTACCTCCGAGAGAGGCGAAAATCAAAGGAGTTGCGGAAAGCAGAGTCAATTTGTAGAACAAAGGGTTGACAAGTATAGCAAAGATCGCTTCGATCCAGCTCATATTGCAGTCACTCCTTTCTTCCGCCTCCAGGATAAGAGTGTAGATACGATCCTTTCAGCTGCAACAAGAAAGATTACTATCCCCTGGATTATTGAAACAATGTCGTTTGGTATCTGGGCTCTAATTTGCATCGCATTTGATCCAGTCCTAAGGGCAGCGATAAGTAGAGCGGCGAAAATTATACCGATAGGATTGTTTCTGCCGATCAGAGCTATTGTGATCCCATCGAATCCCCTTCCACCGGTCAGTTCGCCGACAAATCTGTGAGGCGGGACCCCAATAAGATCAACAATTCCTGCCATTCCGGCAAGAGCACCACTGATCGCCATGGTTAGAATTATACTCCTTCTTATGCTAATACCACCGTACTCTGCTGCATGAGGATTGAACCCAACGGCCTTTAGCTTGTATCCAGTCGTAGTCTTCTCTATCAAGATGTACATGATTATTGCCACAACGATGGCAATAAAAATCCCAATACTCAGTTCTGTAGCTTGAACCTTCAGTATCACTGGAAGCTTGGCCGCTTCTGCGATTTCAGGGCTCTTAGGAGTACCCGAGCCCACCGCAAGAGGTCCAGTTACCATAAAAGAGGCAATGTTTGCAGCAATCCAGTTGAGCATTATCGTCGAGATAACTTCGTGTGCGCCCGTGAATGCCTTAAGAAAGCCGGCTATGGACGCCCAAAAGGCACCCGCAAGCATTCCCACAAGTATTGAAAGAGGAATAGCGATTACCGAGGGCATTCCGCCAATATTCATAGCTACGATGGCGCCAATGAGCGCTCCCATTGTCATTTGGCCCTCTGCACCTATGTTGAAAACCCCGGCTCTGAAACCGAACCCGACTGCAAGGCCGGTTAGAATTAGAGGTGTCATCTTCATAATTGTATCCGCGACTGCTTCCTGACTGCCGAATGCACCGTCAAGCATTATGGAATAGGCCGTTATCGGATTTTTTCCGATCATTATGATAATAATGGAGGCGATCAGGAGAGCTATAATAACGGAGACAACAGGTACTAATAGTGCGTAAATTTTGCTTGTATTCATCCTTCATCACTCCGTTCCCTGACGACTTCGGCCTTTTTGTGACCGGCCATCATCAGTCCGATTTCTTCTCGATCGACTTCATCTGGAGTTACTTCCCCCATTATTTCGCCCTCATAGAAGACAAGTATTCTGTCGGAAAGGGAAAAGATTTCGTCCAGTTCCATTGAAATCAGGAGCATTGCAATACCCTTGTCACGCATTGAGATCAGAGTTGTGTGTATGAACTCGATGGCTCCTATATCCAGTCCTCTCGTCGGCTGAGAGACTACCACAACTTTCGGTTCTATAGGAACGACACTCAGTTCGCGCCCAACTACTACTTTTTGCTGATTCCCGCCTGAGAGGTTTCCGGCAAGCATGTTGATATTCTTTGGCCTGACATCGAAGGTATCCACAACTTCCCTGGAAAACTCCTTCACGGCTTTCAGGTTGATAAACCCCTCCTGAGAAAATGGTTCTTCGTCTTGTTTGCCAAGAATAAGGTTGTAAAATACGGGGTACTGAGTTACCATGCCTCGTTTGAGTCTGTTCTCCGGAATATGAGTCAAACCTGTCTCCCTAATCTCAAGTGCGGTTTGATTGGTAAGATCCTTGCCGTTGAGGAAGACATTGCCTTTTTCAACCTTCCTCAAACCAGTTATTGCCTCAATGAGCTCTGTTTGACCGTTGCCTGCAACACCGGCGATTCCTACGATTTCGCCTTGACGAACCGAAAAAGAGACTCCGTTAACAGTATATAGATTTCTGTTGTCTTTGACATGGAGGTCTCTTACCTCGAGTACAGTCTCGCCGGCCTGCTTCTCTTTCTTTTCCACTCGTAGAAGGACTTCCCTTCCGACCATCATGGTGGCGAGCTGTCTTGGGTTGGTATCTTTCGTATTCACTTGACCAGTAACTTTACCAAGTCTCATTACCGTTACTCTGTCGGTTATTGCCATTACTTCGTTCAGTTTGTGAGTAATGAAGATGATAGTCTTACCATTTTCTTTAAGTACGCGGAGTATCTTGAAAAGCTCTTCAGTTTCCTGGGGAGTGAGAACGGCTGTCGGTTCATCGAAAATCAGAATCTCAGCGCCTCTGTAGAGGATTTTCAGAATTTCAACTCTCTGCTGCATTCCAACTGGGATATCTTCGATATACGAATCTACGTCAACGGCCAATCCAAACTTTTTTGACAATTCCACAACGATTTTCCGTGATTTTCCGGTGTCCATGAAGAGTTTTATAGGACCGCGCTTCGGTTCCGAACCGAGGACTACATTTTCAGCTACAGTCTGATTGTCCACAAGCATGAAATGCTGATGAACCATACCAATGCCCATATCAATAGCGTCTTTTGGCTCATTGATTACAGTCCTCTTGCCATTTATAAAAATCTGTCCTTCGTCAGGAGTATACAGTCCATACAACTGATTCATAAGAGTCGACTTTCCCGCACCATTCTCGCCAACAAGTGCATGTATTTCACCCTGTCTGACTTGGAAATCAACATGATCATTAGCGACAACGGAAGGGAATGTCTTTACTATTCCCTTCATTGCAACTGCAATGCCGGAGAGATCGAGGTTTTCAACGTTGTTTTCTTTCATACGCTCACCTCCATCGTACATGATACGAAAGATCGGGAGAGTTTACTCTCCCGATCTTTGATATCACACGATTGTGTGAAGAGCTTCCATTACGGAAGGGTTATTTCTGGGACAACGAATGCATCCAGCTTTTCCTGTGTATCTGGAACAATAAATGCTCCAGACTTAAGAAGACCTCTTAGGAATTCAACTTCGGAAAGGATAACTGGTCCTACAACATCCTTAGTATAAGTCATAGGGCTGATTCCAACACCTTCGTCCTTAATACCGAGGGTCTTCGTGCCGGATTCGAAAGTACCGAGGGCAATGCTCATTACGGCCTGATAAGAAGCCATGTCGACTCTCTTTACTGAACTGGTAAGAACTCTTCCAGGAGCCATATAGTCCTGATCAACGTCAACTCCTACTGCAAAGAAGCCTTCGCCCTTTTCAGCAGCGGCTTCAATTACTCCGTTTCCACATGCACCTGCCGCGTGGAAGACAATGTCAGCTCCTTCTGCGAACTGGGCGAGAGCGAGATCCTTACCCTTCTTTGGATCGTTGAAGTCCATAGTGTATCCCTGAAGCATGCTTATGGTCTTTCCGTGAAGCTCTTCGTAAACCCTGATCCCGGCCTCATAGCCGTAGCGGAATCTTTCGACCGGAGGAATTGGGAGACCTCCAACGAACCCTACCATGTTTGTCTTAGTCATAGCGGCTACTACATAGCCTACTAGGAAAGCCCCTTCTTGTTCTTTGAATAGATATGTTGCCACGTTGTTTGGCATATTCTCGATCGGATCGATGTCGATACCGATGAAGTAGGTGTCTGGAAACTGAGGAGCAACCTTGTAAAGCGCATCGGCCATCATGAAACCGACTCCGAAAATGATGTCTGCTTCCTTTGCGGCGTTGGATAGATTCGGTATGTAGTCGGCCTGCTCTTTGGATTGAACTACTTCCCTTTCCAATCCAAGGAAATCAGAAGCCTTGACAATTCCTTCCCATGTTCCGTCGTTAAAAGACTTGTCTCCAAGTCCGCCGACGTCAGTAACCATGATTACCTTCATTGCCATTACTGGGAGGGCAATCATGAGAATCAGTGAGAACACCAGCAATAATCTTAGTTTCATTTACCAACACTCCCTTTCTTATGAGATAGTAAGATCCATAGAACTGATAAAACAATTATACCCGCAAAAACAATCAAAAACAAAACGTTTATTGAGGGGTTAATGGTCACTCTTAGGATTGGAGACCCGCCTTGAACAAAGAGATTCAAGCTGCTGATTCCTGGCAAAACCAAGAAGAAATAGACGACGATTACTGCCAGGTTAATGTAGGAGATTATTGGTCTCCTGACAACGAATAAGGTAATTGCAAGCAACAGGAGAGCGACTATGAGTGCAGCAAATTCACGAACTCTATAGACTTTAACAGGTACTGGAGAGGGATTGTTTTCGAGAAGGGGATCAATCTCTTCGTGATAGTCATTAAGAGCAATTGCCAGTTCGGGTTTAGATCCAAGCTCCGTTTCGAGCGAATTGGTGAAATCCTCCCTCATCTTCTGTCCAGCGTAAGTGACGATCCTTTCTGCTGTGGCGATCAGAGTTGATACCGAGGTTGAATAGCTCCTGCTATTTCTATTGCTATCCCTTATGAAGCTATCGATGTCCTTTGTGAGACCCTGAAGCTCGGAAATATAGGTGGTTTGATTCTCTATGGAGAAATACTCGCTGAAGGCAGGAGCCGCAACTCTAAGTCTTCCATTGCTATCGACGCTAAAACTCATTCCGGCAGCTGTGGAGAACGAATTCATCTTATTTGGAATTACCACTCTCAGAATTCTTTTGAGAGTGTTCAGCTCACTTGAAACAAGAGAGTTCAGATCTCTTGTCTGCAGCCTAATCATCGATTCCGGAGCTAGAAACACATCGTTCTTCAGAGTCGTATAATACACGGAGTCATAAAATCCCTCGAAGCTGTCCATAGCTATCTCTGGCTGCTCGTTAAGAAGATTGAGGAAGGGAAGTATCGAGATCAAGACAAGCAGGAGCAACTTCAGGACAAGAATCCTGCTTCTTTTCCTTTTGTTGAGCAGAGAGGAGACAGTTAGTACAAATATAAAGGTAAAGGCTGGAAGCGCGACTATTGAGTGAAGCGAGAGGTCAAAGATTCCGGCAGCGATGTTGCCTATGAAAAATATATAAAGCGTTTCAAGAAGTATTATTAAGCCGACCAGATACTTCTTGATGGAAGGCAGAACTGTGAATGCCAGTATTACTAACAAAGCATACACAATTACCCTTAGCCACCAGAGATCGATGCTCTTTTCTACACTCAGAACCAGATTGGCAGAGAGTTCGTTCCTTATTCCACCCATTATATTTGCCTGTATTGGAACTATCTTCCTTACTTCGTCTGCGATATCGCTTTCGATTAGACCTACGGGAGTGAATTGCTTCATCGAAAGAAGCTGAGCTCCCATCTCGATCTTTTCAATTACCTGTGTCCTGACTTCAGGATTCTGCTCGAGCGAGTCGATGAGAACTTGATACTTGGAGTCCACGGGTTCAATATCCAGCTGAAATCCAGCAATTTCCTTTTCTCTCACAGCGATCGACTCGGGGAAAAAAGGCGCATATTCAATCAGACCCATGGATCTTAGAAGCCACAGCCGAAAAAGCTCTCTTCCGGCAGACATCATTTCGGCGTCGCCAATTTGAGAGAGATCCATGGCTGTTTGTATTGCCAATCTGCTGATTTCTTCTTCAACAAGAGTACTCACACTGTACTCTTTCGAACTAATCTTGGCTACAGTCTCGTTAAGCGCATCGATTATTCTGTTGTCGGAAAGACTTAGTATTTCCCGCTCCCACTCAACTGGAGCGTCAACTTTCAAATTGAAAGAGGAGAATGAGTTAGATATCTTTAGCACATCAGGAAATGCTCCAGGTTTCTCCTTCATTAGACCCAAAGAATAGGCAATCCACTCCTTGTAGACAACCTCGGCCATACTGCGCACTCTTGAGGAGTAAGAATTGAAGACTTCGAGGTAGGCGGGCATTTCATTAAGCGAGTATGTCTCAAACGCCTTTCCCGAAATGTCCGAAAGAACCCACGCTAGAAAAGCGCTGTAAGCAATTCTGTCGTCGCTATCACGGAAGTCCTCTTCACCGAATGCATCAAGATGCTTTGTGAGGAGTCCTGCGATTGTTGTCGAACTCTCTTTTTTCTCAATACTACCTACCATTTGAAGCTTGTACAATCTGTAAACCGACAGATAATCGAGGTCTTCAATAAGTTTGACGACTTTCGGTAGCTGTGGCTCTTGCTGGCTGTAGTCATCTACATAAGTCTTAAAGTCCTCGACAATCAGTTTCTGGCTAAAGGGAAAGGAAAGAACAGCGATTGCCAGAAAGACAATGACCGAGAGCATACTCTTTGGCACTTCACACCTCCAGCCCGATCACTTGTTCAACATGTTTTCAATAGCGTTTATTATTACGTTGAGCCCAGTAGTGTTAGCGGCTCCGTCAGGTAAAACTATATCACAAAAGTATTTCTGCGGTTCTATGAAGCTCTCAAAGGAAGGGGCAACAAACTTCCTGTACTGTTCAATTATGCTATCCACAGACCTTCCTCTCTCCTTGGTATCGCGCTCTATTCTCCTAATCAGCCTTTCATCGGCAGGAGCATCTATGTAGATAGAAAAATCAAAGAGATCTCTCATCTCTTTTTTGAACATAACGAGGAGCCCTTCAACAATAACCAGAGGTTTTGGTTTGAACTCTCTACATATTCCTTCTTCCCGTCGGTAAGTAACCATACTATAGACTGGAACCATAATGCTTTTGTTCCCTTTAGTTGATTTCAGGTGCTGTTCAAAGAGTTCGAAATCAAATGCTCTTGGTGAGTCGAAATTGAACTCTCTTGGATCTGTCCCGGGATCGAGGTTCTTGTAGTAATCATCCATCGAGAGTATTGCAGCTCTATCTTTGAAGTGGTTGTAGATGACGTTGGTGACCGAAGTCTTGCCTGAACCACTGCCACCGATTATCGAAACAAGTACCATTACCGTATTCTTCCCCTTTTTGAAGATCCAAAAGTCATGTTGAAGGCCAGCGACCTGAAAGAGACAGATATATCGATCTCTTCATTTCTTACTTCTGGAGGCAATGAGAGTCTCACTGGAGCGAAATTGACTATTCCCTTTATTCTGGCCTCGATCAGCAGCTCAGCAGTGCTTTGCGCAGCATTTGCGGGGACGGTTATGACACCAATCTCAATATTTCTTTCTCTGACAATATCCTTTAGCAATGAAGTAGATTCGATTACAAGATCATTTGGCATGGGAATTCCTATCTTATTAGGGTTGTTGTCAAACAGAGCCCTTGTGATGAAACCTGAGCTGGAAAGGCCCGGATAGTTGGCCAAAGCCATTCCCAGGTTACCCATTCCAACGATGCAAGTATTCCATTTCTTCCTGATTCCAAGTATCTCGCTTATACTGTCAAGCAGAAGCTCGGTGCCATAACCTACGCCTCTCTTTCCGAATTCTCCGAAATATGACAGGTCTTTCCTGACCTGGCTGGCTTTGATTCCAAGTCTTTCCGCAAGGTCCTTTGAAGAGACGTTAGGCACACCAGAGATCACCAAATTCTCCAGACATCTGTGGTATACGGCAAGCCTTTTGATAGTAGGTTTGGGGATCCTCCTGCTGTCCATTGTTAATCAACCTCCCGGCCGGTTTCTTCCCGAAAATTATAACACGGGGAGGCATTAACTACCTTTGATCGAGTCACTCAAAAAATGTCATACATCAACGTGCTATAATTACTCTTGGAATGTTCATAATATAGACTGGAGCAGTTTTTATGGGAAAGAGAGTTGCATTGAATAGTCAATTTGCGTCGGTAATACTGCTGATTTTGTCTCTCTTCCTTTTCGTAGAAACTCTCTTTATTTGTAGGTATGTAAAAGAGGCGCAGTCTACCGAATTTGAAGTTGGTTTTTTTGATATCACTAGCCGATTGAGAGTGCTTTTTAATGATGAAGGATATGTGCTTCAACCCGGAGAAAACCTGGTACTGAAGATAAAACGAAACGATAGACTTTTCGTTGAACAAGAGCTGCCCGGAAGGTACTCAATAATGGGTGGCGGAAAGATTGTCAACGTGAGTATTCCACTGGCGGAAGTGAGTGTAAGGTGATGGGGAGTTATAGAAAGACAGAAATGGTGAATCTCGTTGTCTTTGTGTTCGGTTCATACATAGATTACAGGCTTCAGGAAATTCAGCCAGTTCTTGAGAGGAAGTTTGGACCGGCAGATTATATATCGAGGTCTCTGGACTTCGACAAGTACACATCTTACTATAACGATGAAATGGGATACAATCTCAAAGGCAAGCTGATCTCCTTCAAGAGGCTGGTTCATCCTCAGCAACTTTCATTGATAAAGAAGATTACCAATGGGATCGAAGAAGACTTCAGACTTGAAGGGAAGCGAAAAGTTAATCTTGATCCTGGTTATGTCCACCATGCGCAGTTCGTTCTTGCTTCCACAAAGCACTGGGCAAATCGAATCTATTTGTGGGACGGCATCTCTGCAGAAATTACTCTCATGTTTGTCAACGGTTCTTTCACACCGCTTCCATATACGTATCCTAACTACAGGGATAGAGAGTACATCGAAGAATTGATGAGAATAAGAGAGTTGTATCTCCTGAAGCGAAAGGAAAGACTATGAAATTTGGAGTCCTTTCACTTGGATGCTCTAAGAATATGGCCGATATGGATAATTTCATGGGCATTATGACAGGCAGGGGTCACGAGATAGTAAATGATGCCTTGATTGCTGACTTACTTGTCATCGATACTTGCGGATTTGTCGACGATGCGAAAAGGGAAAGCCTCGAAGAGATCTTCAAATCCCTTTCTTTCAAAGCAAAGAATCCGGGTCTCAAAATACTTGCTGTGGGTTGTCTTGTTCAAAGGTATTTTGAAGAGTTGAAGTCTGAGATCATTGAGATCGACGGTTTGATAGGGGTTACAAGCCCAATGACTCTTGCGGATTTGATTGAGAGGGGAGAGTTCTTCTATCTCAGAGAACCCGAGGTAGTCTATGATTATTCCAACAGAGTGGCAGGGAAGTATTCTGCATACGTGAAGATAGGAGACGGGTGCAATCGAGATTGCGCCTTCTGTTCAATCCCCAATTTCAAAGGCAAGTCGGTGAGTCGTGCTTCGGAAAGTGTGGTCAAGGAGACGCTTTCTCTTGTGAAAAAGGGTGTTAAGGAGGTAGTCTTGGTATCTCAAGACTCCACACAATACGGCAGAGATTTGAATGAGGGAATTGATCTTAAAGGACTTCTGAGGAAACTGAATGATCTCGAAGGTGATTTCTGGATACGCCTTCTGTACCTTCATCCCGATCATGTTGATGACGCTTTGGTGGATACTATCATCTCGTTGCCGAAAGTAGTAGATTACTTTGATGTACCTGTTCAGAGTGGTTCGGATAAAATACTAAAGAGAATGGGAAGATCTAAGAATTCTGTCGAGCTTCTTGAGATGCTTCTGGGTATACGGCAGAAGGCTCCTCACGCCACTTTGAGAACTACCGTCATGGTTGGATTTCCCGGTGAAAGCGAAGCCACTTTCGATGAGACTCTAGACTTTGTGAGAACCGTAGAATTCGATAGACTTGGAGGCTTTGTTTATTCCAGGGAAGAAGGAACAAAAGCGTTTGATCAGAAGCAGACGGTCGGAAAGGATTGTGCGAAACAAATGCTCGAAACATTACTGGAAGAACAGGATACCATTTCCGCTGAACGGCTTTCGCACTTCAAAGGAAAGGTAATGACTGTATTGCTTGAGGAAAGCGGTGCCAGCTATACTTTGGGAAGAGCTTACAATAGTGCTCCTGAAGTTGACGGAGTGGTCGTATTGAAGGGCCATAATGAGGAAGGAGTTTTCTTGAAGGCTAGAATTACGGAAACTTATGAACATGATATGGAAGGTGTTGTGCTAGATGAACTTGCCTAACACTCTAACGCTGTCCAGAATGGTTCTAACCTTGCCTGCTCTTGTACTCCTAATGACAGGGAACACAGTTGGTTACTATTTTTCATTTGTTGTCTTTTTGATTGCTTCTCTGACTGATTTTTTCGATGGTAGGATTGCCAGAAAACGTGGATTGGTTACTGATTTGGGAAAATTTCTCGACCAGATATCTGATAAGATTCTGGTCACTTCGATATTTCTGGGCTTCATGGCTCTTTCGAGAGTCAGTCTATGGTTCCTCTTTATACTTGTTACTAGAGATACGCTGGTTTCGGGAATCAGGATGGTCGCATCGAGCAAGGGAAAGGTGATCGCCGCCGACACTTTTGGAAAGATCAAGACGGTCTCTCAAATGACTCTTTTGATTTTGCTTTACTCCAGTTTGCTCTGGGGTATTCCTCCGAAAGGATTGATGTTGTGGCTAGAGATAGTAATTGCGGTAATCACGGCAATAAGCGGCGCCAACTACCTGCATAAGAATCTTGATATTTTCTGGGAGGGGAAGTGAAGTGCGTTCGTTTATTGCAGTAGATACAGGGGAGAAAGTTCCGGCGATGATAGATGGTATTTCGGAAAGGCTTAGGAGGATGGGATTTAAAGCTTCTTGGGTGCCGGGCACAAACGCACATCTAACACTAGCCTTTCTTGACAATATTGAACCGGAGAGGCTTTCTTTGATAGCATCAATGCTATCGCGCAGGTTAAGGGGTTTCCCTTCGTTTACTCTTGAAACTGGAAGGATAGGTTATTTCAAACATAAGGAGTTGCCAAAGGTGATCTGGGTGGCAATAGAGCGGAATCAGAGTCTCTTGAACCTTCAAAGAGAAACTAAAGTTGTTTTGGAGGCGATGAACCTACCGGTTGACGGCAATTTCAGACCGCATTTGACCGTTGGAAGAATGAAGTTCAGCCCGCCTATGTGGCGCAAATTTCTAAGCACTATTGAAGATGAGCGAATGATCTTTCCCGTAGGAGAGGTAACGGTATTCGAATCTATTCTCTCCAGGGAAGGAGCAAAGTACAGGAAGGTCTTCACATGCAGCTTTGAAGGAGGACTGATTGAACATGCTGTCGAAGGATAAGAAGAACGCACTTGAAAGAGCGATAAAAGATATCGAAAAGCAGTTTGGAAAGGGTTCGGTTATGTTGATGGGAGAAAAGGAAGACCGGAAAAACATTGAGGTAATCTCGACTGGGTCACTTGCAGTTGACATCGCACTCACGGTGGGAGGATATCCTAGAGGCAGAGTTGTAGAGGTCTACGGAGCGGAATCAAGCGGAAAAACAACAATAGCCTTACATGCCATTGCAGAAGTTCAGAAACGTGGCGGAATAGCTGCATTCATTGATGCAGAACATGCCCTTGATATTCATTACGCTCAGAATCTTGGCGTGGACGTTGACAATCTTCTGATTTCTCAACCCGACTACGGGGAACAGGCCCTTGATATTGTAGATGGTCTCATAAGATCAAATGCCGTAGACCTCATTGTAGTAGATTCGGTTGCCGCGCTGGTGCCTCGAACTGAAATAGAGGGTGCTATGGGTGAGTTGCAAGTAGGTTTGCAAGCTCGTTTGATGTCGCAGGCATTGAGGAAGATTTCGGGAAATGTGAGCAAGTCAAAATGCATAGTGATATTCATCAATCAAACGAGAATGAAAATCGGGGTAGTTTATGGTAACCCAGAAACTACTACCGGAGGTGTCGCCCTTAAGTTTTATGCTTCGGTCAGGCTAGAAGTCAGAAGAGGCAGTGCGATAAGAGAAGGAAATACAGTTTTGGGGAATGAAACAACCATTAAAGTTGTCAAGAACAAAGTTGCTCCCCCTTTCCGCGAAGCGAAGGTAGACATAATCTACGGACAGGGGATAGAACATGCGAATGAGCTTTTCAATCTTGCGGTCTCAGAAAACATGATAGAAAGAAAGGGTGCATGGTACGCATACATTACTGCCGATGGTAATGAAGTGAGCCTTGGCCAGGGAAAGGCCAACGGAGTGGAGTTCATGAAGGAGAATCCCGAGTTAATGCTGGAAATGGAAAACAGACTGAGAACGAAATTCAATCTGCCGCTCCTGGAAGTGAAGAAAGAGGAGAAGGACGAGGATAGCTGATGCTTTCCGATCCGTTGAAAGATGCTCTGAGATATTTGAGATACAGGTTGAGATCAAGAAAGGAAATCCAGGTTCATCTCCTCAAGAAGGGGTATTCTGAAAAAGAGATCGAAGAGGTCATTGAAAAATTGGAAGAGCAGAACATCCTTAACGACAGGGTCTTTGCCAGATTTTATATCAGTGATGGGTTGAGTGTTTACTATAAGGGACCTTTCAGACTGAAACAAGAACTTCTGAAGCTTGGAGTTTCGGAAGAGCTTATTGATGATTCGATGGAAAAAGAATTAGAAAATTGTGACTTGAAAGAGGTTGCAAAAAAGGCGGCAGGTAACACAGAACATGCTGATCCTGATAAGATTAGAAGAAAACTCTACAGAAAGGGTTTTTCGTCTTCGATAATCGACGAAATTATCGATGAGATCAAACAGAAATCATGAAGGGAGGGAGCTGGTTTCCTCGAAGGTTAGTTAAAGGACCAGCGACGAGAAACTATGATGCTATTGATTGGTATAATAGCCGGCCTGGCGGCAGGGATAGCGCTGGCTTATTTTATACTTACCCCCTTGGCCATAAAGAAGGCAAAGGAGGACCTGGAGCTTCAGCTAAAATCTGCAAAGCAAGATTCTGAATCGATCATCAAAAGGGCCCAGGAAGAGGCCGATCATATGAAGAAGAAGGCTCTAATCGAAGGCCGTGAAGAGCTTCACAGACTTCGCGAAGAGCAGGAGAAAGATTTCAAGAGAGATCGTGAAGAATTGAAGCAGTGGGAAGATAGGATTTCCAGAAGAGAAGACAACATCGACAAAAAGGAAGAAGCTATCGAGAAGACGCGTCAGCTACTCGATTCAGAAAGAGTTCGCGTTGAAGAAATGAAGGAAGAGGCGGAGAAAAAGCTATTCAGCCTGGCCAATCTTTCTATGGAAGAAGCCAGGGAGATTGTCCTGAATAGAGCTGAAGAGATCTATGAGCACGATCTTGCTCAGAGATTGAAGGAAATGAAGGATCATTTCGATGAAGAAGGAAATCGATATGCAAAATGGGTCATCGTGAACTCTGTGCAGCGTTACGCGGCAGACTATACAGGCGATGTGACTGTAAGCGCAGTAAGTCTTCCTTCCGATGAAATGAAGGGAAGAATTATCGGAAGAGAGGGAAGAAACATCAGGGCCTTCGAAAAGCTTACTGGTTCTGATCTTGTGATCGATGATACACCAGAGGTAGTCGTTGTATCTTGTTTCAATCCTCTTAGGAGAGCGATAGCGAAAATGACTCTAGATAAACTCGTTGAAGACGGAAGAATCCATCCGGCAAGAATCGAAGAGATGTACGAGAAGTCGAAGAAAGAAGTCTATAGCGAGATTAAGGAAGCAGGCCAGGAGGCCCTGATGAAAGTAGGGATTCCCTCTATGCATCCAGAGCTTGTCAAATTACTTGGGAGGCTGAAGTTCAGAACCAGTTACGGGCAGAACGTGTTGCAACACTCTGTTGAGGTGGCTCATCTGGCAGCTCTAATGGCTTCGGAACTGGGTTTGAATATTGACAAGGTGAAGAGGGGGGCGATTCTTCACGATATAGGTAAGGCGATCGACCACGAAGTTGAGGGATCACACGCAATTATTGGTGGTGAAATAGCAAAAAGATACGGCGAAAAGGCTCATGTAATTAATATGATACAGTACCATCATGGTGAAACCGAGGCGCTAACCCCTGAGGCTGTCCTCGTAGCTGCGGCGGACGCAGTCTCCGCTTCAAGGCCCGGAGCAAGAAGAGAATCTCTCGACATGTATATAAAGAGATTGGAAAACCTCGAAAACATTGCGACCGGATTCAAGCACATAGAAAAGGCCTACGCAATTCAAGCGGGGAGGGAGATTCGCGTGATTGTTGAACCTGAGAAGGTCGACGATCTTCTGGCTGAGAAGATGGCTGTCGATATTGCTAAGAAGATAGAAGAGGAACTTGAGTACCCTGGTGTCATCAAGGTAACTGTCATAAGAGAGAGAAGAAGCGTCTCTTATGCTTCCTGACGGATTGACATGTGAAAAGCAGTAATATAGAATTGAAGTCAGGTGCCAACGTAGCTCAACCGGTAGAGCGGCTCATTCGTAATGAGCAGGTTGGGGGTTCAAGTCCCTTCGTTGGCTCCAGATGCGCCCTTAGTGGGCGCATTATTATTGGTGGTGAAAGAAATGGATCAATTTGAGTTTGAAGTCCTAAATTTCATAGAGAAATGGCACTTAATCAAAAGGGATCAGAAGATACTGGTTGCTGTCTCGGGCGGGAAAGACTCGATGGCACTCCTAAATATCCTGATTAATCTGAAAACAGAGTTGGGGATAGAGCTTTTCGTAGCTAATCTAGATCATGGCCTTCGAAAAAAAGGTCCTGCTGAAGAGGCGAGGATGATTGAAGATTTTTGTCAAGAGAGATCTGTGCCTTTCTTCCACGAGAAACGTGATGTAAGGGATTTCATGAAGAAAAAACGCGGCCTATCTATTGAGTCGGCTGCGAGAGAGGTTAGATACGGTTTTTTAAGAGATGTGAAATCTGCGGTCGAAGCCGACCTGATAGCTATAGGTCATAATCGTGACGATCTAGTTGAGAATATTCTGCTGAGGTTAGCGAGGGGAACGGGTATGAAAGGCGTCATAGGACTGCGCCCATTCAGTGGTGATTTGATCAGACCTTTGCTGTTCAGCGACATGCAACGTATTATAGATTATGTTACAATTAACAGGGTAACATTCATGGAGGATCAAAGCAACTCTGAGGATGATTTTGAGCGCAATTACGTTCGTTTACGAGTCATCCCCGATTTGAAAAAGATGAATCCGGCCCTCAATGAAGCCATATGGCGGTTCTTTGAAAACATTTACGACGGATATGAACTCATCCATGCGAAGGTTGAAGTGATTCTCAACCAGTTTGAACTTGTAGACGATGTGCATTTCATAGAAAGTTCGAAGCTTATTAGCGTCGAAAAAGCCGTTGTTCTCGAGATGGCAAGAGAAATAGTTGCAGACTTGAGTTCCGACAGTTATCCGCCTTCTCGAGAACGTGTCATAGCTTTTTACAATCTTCTTATCTCTACCAAAGGAAGATGGACTATAGAGTTTAGGAAGGATGTGAAGGCTTCGAGAATTGGAAAGTATGTCTTCTTCCATGTGGGGGAACTGGTAATGCGTGGGTTGGAGGAAAAAGCCATTGAGTTTTTGCCTTTTGCCTGTTCGTATGAAAAATGGCAGATTACGCTGGAGCAACTTTCGAAGGAGCCGAGAGAGGAATTTAAGAAACTGGACGGAGCTTTTTACAGTGTATGTTCCGCTAACAGGGTCGTGTTACCGATGAGGTTGAGAACACTGAATGAGGGAGATACAGTCATTCCGTTCGGAATGAAGAGAAAGAAGAAAGCGGTTGATGTGCTTTCAGAGAAAGGTTTGAAGGGCTTCTCAAGTAAGATTCTGGTTCTTGAAAACGCTTCTGGAGAGATCCTTTGGATTCCAGGTGTTATCACGAGCGAGCTTTGTAGAGTTGGCCCCTCCAGTCTTGATATTGTGGCTTTTTGCCTTGAAAGGAGGTAGTTTTGTGGATCAGAAGCCCAGGATTGGAATGATCTTGTTTTACGTTGTTTTGGGCATTTTTCTGCTGATTGCTCTCAGGGGCCTATATCCTTCTGAGACAAGTGTTGTAGTTCCTTACACGAAGTTCCTAGATGACTTCAATAACATTATAGATATAGCTATTTATGACAACGGGAAGGTCATGTACATAACCGGAGATAATCCGAGAAGATCTCTTGAGACTTATGTCCCTTCTCAGACTCTTGTAACCCAGACGTTCCAGAATCACATAGACCGTCTAGCTGAAAGGGGAGTAAACATAACATTCGAACGAGGTAGTGACTCTCTCTTCTGGGTCAACCTGCTAGGTACTATAATTCCTTTGGGGATAATTATTTTCATCTGGTTCTTCCTTATGAGATCAATGTCAGGAAGAAACTCTCAGGCTTTCACCTTCACTAAGAGCCCTGCGAAGAAATACGTCGGCACAGACAAAAAAGTGACCTTCAAAGATGTCGCGGGAGTGGAAGAAGCACAGCAAGAACTGGCTGATATAGTGAGCTATCTGAAGGATCCGACTATTTTTGCAGATACAGGTGCAAGAATGCCGAAAGGACTGTTGCTTATCGGTCCTCCTGGAACTGGAAAGACGCTGCTTGCAAGGGCAGTTGCGGGCGAAGCAGGCGTTCCCTTTTTCTTCATAAGCGGTTCGGATTTTGTGGAGCTTTTTGTTGGAGTTGGAGCTGCAAGAGTTAGAGATCTGTTCACCCAGGCTAAGTCCGCGGCACCTGCTATTCTCTTTATCGATGAAATCGATGCCGTAGGAAGGCATAGAGGAGCCGGACTTGGTGGCGGCCACGACGAGAGGGAGCAAACACTGAATCAGATCCTTGTCGAAATGGACGGGTTTGATGCAAAGACTGATGTAATAGTAATCGCTGCAACAAATAGACCCGATATTCTTGACAAGGCTTTGTTAAGACCCGGAAGATTTGACAAGAAAATCTCCGTGGATCCGCCTGATTTGAAGGGAAGATCGGAGATTCTCAAAATTCACATGCGTGGAAAACCAATAGATCCCGAAGTAGATGTACAGCTTTTGGGCAGGAGGACGCCTGGATTTGTAGGAGCTGATCTTGAGAATCTGATTAACGAGGCAGCGATTCTATCGGCCAGAAAGAAGAAAAAGATGATAGGAATGACTGAACTCGAAGAAGCTATCGACAGAGTTCTCGCAGGTCCGGCGAAAAGGTCAAGAATAATAAGTGATAGAGAGAAAAAGATACTTGCCTATCATGAGCTTGGTCACGCTGTGGTTGGATTGATACTTCCAAAGGCATTTCCAGTCCACAAGGTGACGATTATTCCTCGTGGGACTTCAACGCTGGGCTTCACGGAGAGCCTTCCTTTGGAGGACAGGTACCTTATTACAAAGTCTGAACTCCTGGATAACATGGCTCAAGCACTGGGAGGCAGAGCCGCCGAGGATCTTGTATTTGGTGAAATAACGACTGGAGCTGCAAGTGATCTTGAAAGGGCAAGTGCCATGGCAAGAAGCATGGTCACCCAATTCGGAATGAGTGAGAGATTGGGACCAATTGCCTGGGGCAAGGAAGAAGAGGAGGTTTTTCTTGGAAGAGAACTAACCAGAATGAAGAATTACTCTGAGGAGATTGCCAGCGAAATCGATTCTGAGGTAAAGTCAATAGTTCTTACTTGTTATGAAAAGGCGAAGAGAGTTCTCTCCGATCACAGGAAAAAACTCGATGAAGCAGCTGATTTCCTTCTCCAGAAGGAGACTATCTCCGGTAGAGAACTTGCAGAGATTCTGGGGCTGAAAGCCGGCAACTATTATAAAGATGACCTTGAAGCGGTAGATATTGCACCTGGAGCAAATGCGGAAGAAACTGAGATCACCAAAAAATAGGGGTGGTTGCGGAATGCTAGATTTCGAGCAGTTGAAGTCTTTGATAGGCAAGGAACACACCGATACAGTGACTCTAACCGATGTATCGTTGAGATGGTCAGAGCGCTACGACTTCGAACTGCTGAACCTCCTCTCAACAAGCGGCCTTATGAAGATTGTTCATAATTGCGGTCACAAGATGATAGCCGACTTTGAATCAGAGTCACTTGTCTCGGTTGTATCTGAGAGTTTTATTAGGCATCATTCTCCTCTACTGATGGATGAGGAGCTGGTAATACATATAAAGATTGAATCCGTTTCTGACAATGCCGAGGTCCGATTTTCGGGGTCGGTAGACCAACTTGGTTCGGAAGCAGGTTTTTTTGAGTTCTCGCGGAAATTCATCTCTGCTGACTCTCTCAGGAGAGTGTTTGGTGCGTAGACCGAGAGACAAAAGAAGCTGGGACGAGTACGAATTAGTTTCTAATCTAAGATCTAAAGAACGATTTATTCAAGATATGGAGAGTTTCGGGGATGTGAGAGTAGCACTCATTTATCCAAACTCTTATGAAGTGGGAAGCGCAAGTTTGTCAACGCATGTGTTGTTAAAGAAGTTCAATGAAGTAGGCAGTGTGAGAGCGGAAAGATTTTTTTACAGTAGAGGTTTTTCAAAGTATTATTCTTTTGATTCACTTACGCCCCTCGATGAATTCAGGATATGGTCTTTTTCGGTGCATTATGAACTTGATTTGCTAAACGTCTTTGACATTCTTAATAGGTTCTCCATTCCCCTCAAGAAAGAGGAAAGGAACAGTTTTCACCCAGTCGTCGTTATTGGCGGAGCTATGACTTACTTCAGTAACGCCCTACTCGCCGAAGTTGGAGATGTTGTCCACAAAGGTGATTTGAGCGAAGAGTTCCTCAATTGTCTCTCTTCTGTTGACCATCGAATGAGCAGAGAAGAGACTGTCGCTACTTTGACTACAAAACGAGTGGAACCGGCCTTCTCCAATTCTCTTGGAGAAAGTGTCTTCATTAGTCCAAATTCTGTGTTTGGAGATCGTTACCTAATCGAAATCGGCAGAGGGTGCTACAGAAAGTGCAAGTTCTGTGTAGCAGGACACAGATTCGGTAGGCCAAGGTTTAGAGGATTGAAGGATACCATTGAGCTCATGGATTCCGTTTCTCCAATAACGAAGAGATTTGGCCTTGTGGCAGCGACGGTTACAGACTATCCGAATATTGAGGAAGTAGCCGAACACTGCATAGAAAAAGGTTATGAGCTGTCCGTTTCTTCACTCAGGCTGGATTCTCTTTCAAGCACTCTACTGAAGGCGCTTAGACTCTCTAAACAGAGCTCATTTACAATTGCCCCTGAAGGAGGTAGTCAGAGAATGAGGGATGCTTTTGCAAAGGGGATAAGCGACAGAGATATTCTGAAGGCACTTGAACTTGGAAGGGAGAACGGTTTCCGGAGGGTGAAGATGTACTACATTTTTGGTGCAGCATTTGAAGACCCTGAAGACAGGCGGGAGATAGTGAAAACAGCCAAAAAGGCTCTAGGCATGGGATATGCAAATGTTATTTTGAGTCTCAATCCTTTGATTCCGAAACCGGGAACTCCATTTGAAGGGATGCCAATGGAGCCAATAGGAAATCTTAGAAAGTATGAAAGGAAGATTAGATCGGAATTGGTATTAGAGGGAATAAAAATTGATTTCGAGAGCCTTAGAGAGTCGCAACTTCAATTTGCCCTCGCCAATATCGATAAAGAAAGATCTGGAGAATTACTTGGATACGTAGAACGTGGAGTTGATCCAACACCTATTCTGAACAAATATGCAGAGGAAGTGAATTCGAAACGGAAGGAGTGGAATAAGCATGGCAAAGAAGAGTATTCTGGTCGTTGACGATGAGCCTTCGATCGTGGAACTCCTTACTTTCAATCTTAAAAAGGAGGGCTACGATGTACTTAAAGCCTATGATGCCGAAGAAGCATTGAAGATCGCCGAAGATAACGAAACAGACATGTTTATCGTCGATATTATGCTTCCTGGAATGGATGGATTCGAACTCGTCAGAAATCTAAGAGCTACTGAAAAGTTCAGACAGACACCTGTAATATTTTTGAGTGCTAAGAGTGAAGAATTCGACAAGGTGTTGGGGCTTGAGCTTGGGGCAGATGATTACATCACTAAACCATTTAGTGTAAGAGAAGTGTTAGCCAGAATTAGAGCAGTCTTTAGAAGAATTCAGCAGAGCGCTCAGGCAAAAGAGGAAAGGCCAAAGAAGATACTTGCCAGGGATTTTGAGATCGATACCGAGAAGTATGAAGTGAGAGTCAGGAACAGAATGGTCAGTCTCACTCCCTTGGAATTCGAGCTTCTGAGGTTCTTAGCCGAAAACGAGGGAAAAGTATTCAGTCGGGATGTTCTTCTCGACAAGCTCTGGGGATACGATTACTACGGCGACACCAGGACTGTTGACGTACATATAAGAAGATTGAGAACGAAGATCGAAGAAGACGCTTCTAATCCGAAGTATATTATTACTGTTAGGGGCAAAGGTTACAAGTTTAGGGATCCCGGAAAGGAAGACTGATTCGTTGCTTTATGCTGTCCTCGCTACTGTTGCGGTGATAGCTTTTCTCTTTGCGATTCTGTTCAGACACGAAAGACAGAAAAATGAGAGATTAGAAGCCGCCAAAAGGCGCTTCGCGGACCTCGTTGAAGTTCCAAGAAGCGCCGAGTTTATCTTCATCTATAAGAAGGTTCAGCAGCTGGTCTCGAGAATCAAAGAGGACATGTCCTCTCTTAACGCCAGAATCGAGTATCTCGTCACGATTTTCGATAATCTGAGCGATGCTTTCTTGATAGTAGCAGAGGATGGAAAGATAGAATACGCAAATAAAGCCGCACAAGAGTTGTCAAGTAAGCAGATAGTTGGAAGAAAAATAAGCGAAGGGATAGACAACTACTACGTCGGTGATCTGTTTGAAGACTCGGTTAGAACTCAGGAAAGTCAGGAATCCGAGATAACTATCTACTATCCCAAGAGAACGATAAGAGAGTGCAAAATAATGAGAGTGCCTCTCAAGAACGACGTTAGATACCTCATACTTTTGCGAGACATAACTAAAGAAAAGGAAGTCGAGGCAATGAGAAGAGACTTTGTTGCCAACGTTTCTCACGAACTGAGGACACCACTGACATCAATTCATGGATATGCTGAAACACTTGCTGAAGATGATCTCGAAGACAAAGAGACGGTCTACAGGTTTCTCTCAATTATTGAAAACGAATCTGCCAGAATGACGAGATTGATCAACGACTTGCTTGATCTCGAGAAGCTTGAATCCGGTGAAGCCCCTTTCAGTAAGGAAGATGTCGAACTTGGAGAAGTCGTCAAATACGTTATGAGGATTGTTGAACCGCTCGCGAGCGAGAAAGATGTCTCTGTCAACGTTGACATGGAAGAGGGAATCTTTGTAGAGGGCGATTTTGACAGACTCGTACAGCTTCTTCTAAATCTGATTGACAACGCCGTTAAGTATACTTCTGCAAAGGAACACGGGCCGAGAGAAATCTGGCTGAGAGCTTATGCGCAGAACAACTATGCGATGATAGAAGTAGAAGACACTGGAGTCGGGATACCTGAAGATTCTTTGAAGCACATTTTCGAGCGCTTCTATAGAGTGGATAAGGCACGATCTAGAAAGATGGGTGGTACTGGCTTGGGACTGGCAATCACGCGGTTCATCGTCGAGAAGCATGGAGGCACAATTTCCATTGATAGTGAATATGGAACCGGAACAATTCTGAAAGTTAGGTTGCCACTTAAGAAGGTGTTTGAATGAGGACATATGACATAATCATGAAGAAGCGAAACGGTCTCCCGAACTCAAAGGAAGAGCTCTATTTCCTTATAAAAGGCTTTGTTAGGGGCGATGTGCCCGATTATCAGATGGCAGCATGGTTAATGGCAGTGTATTTCAACCACCTTAATTCAGAAGAGAGATTCTATTTGACAGATATAATGATTGATTCTGGAGAGAAGATTCGACTTTCATCAATTAATGGCACGAAAGTAGATAAACACTCTACTGGAGGTGTGGGAGACAAAGTCACGCTGGTTGTTGGACCCATTGTTGCAGCTGCAGGCCTAGTCTTCGCAAAATTATCTGGAAGGGGTCTGGGTCATACTGGGGGAACCATCGATAAACTTGAGTCGATTCCCGGGTTTGTGACCTCACTGAGTATTGAGGAGTTCATGCAACAGTCCGAGAGGATTGGAATAGCACTGGCCGGTCAGACTGCGCAGGTCGCGGTAGCGGATAAGAAACTGTACGCCTTGAGAGACGTAACTGCGACAGTTGATGAGATTTCACTTATCGCCTCAAGTATAATGAGCAAGAAACTCGCAGTTGATTCAGACGGAATACTACTCGATGTCAAGATTGGGACTGGCGCCTTCATGAAGGAACTTGAGGAAGCAAGAGAACTTGCAGTTGCTATGATCGATATTGGAAAGAGGAAGGGGAGGACGACAAAGGCTGTGATAAGCGACATGAATCAGCCTCTGGGAATTGCTGTCGGTAACGCTTTGGAAGTCGTTGAAGCCATAGAGACACTTAAGGGAACCGGTCCCGATGACTTCAGTTACCTTTGCAGAATTATTGCGAGTCAGATGTTAGTAATTGGGGGCGTAGCAAATGAAAAGGATGCCGAAGAGATTGTCGACAATCTAATAGTTTCTGGAGAAGCGATAAGCAAGTTCGATGAGTTTGTCAGTGCTCAAGGAGGGCCTGAAGGTTTTTCGGAGCAGTATGACACATATTTCGAAAGAGCCGCTTTTGTGAAGGAAGTCAGATCTAGTTCCAGTGGGTATGTGAGGTCTGTCGATGCTGAGTCAATAGGGCTTGTCTGTATGAGGCTGGGTGCAGGAAGAGAGAGAAAGGAAGATGTCGTGGATCCGGCCGTGGGGTTGGAGGTCTTGAAGAAGATTGGAGATAGAGTCCAAGAAGGTGAGCCTATCGCCATAATTCATGCTAATAATGAGAATAAGATTGAGAAGGAGATCGAAGCGATTAAAAAGAGCTTTGTGCTTTCAGAACAGAAGCCCGCACCTCCCCCGATAGTCTACGAAGTGCTTTAAGGAGTGCATTCCATGAGGCGAATTTTCGTTATTTGTTTCCTGTTTCTTTCGTTGGTTTCATCAGCAAAGAATCTGATTTATCTCGACGAAAGAGGACAGACGAGGGTATTTACTGATGCAGTAGTTACTGAGCGGTCTATGGATTTCGTAAAGCTGGAAATAATCGGAGAGCTAATAAGGGGTGTAGTTGTTTCTCAGTCTCTTCGTCAAGAAGAGACAATAATGATTCTTCCTTCAGGGATAATTGTTTCTCTCTCCCATGAGAATCAGAGGGCTACAGTTGAGTTCGGGAGCGAATTCGAAAACTCACTGATCATAAAAGACGACAAGGTCCACATCAACGCAGAATTGCTTGCAGCAATAACCGATAAGTCCTTTTTCAGCGAAAGCGAGGCGCTGATACTCTATGCTCAGCCTTTGACTATAAAGAGTATTGAGAATCGGCCGGATTCAATATCGGTAACACTAGACAGAGATGTACTTCCGGATTTCTTCACGATATGGTGGACCGGAAGCGGTTCGCTGGCCGTGACTTTAAGACCTGCGAGGATTGATCCATTTCTAGCATATGATGGGATGACTGTAACGACGGGAAGGGGTTTCGTGAAGATATCTGCTGAAAAGCCGTGGCCTGACGTCGAGTATGAGATAAAAGGCAGAACGTTGATTCTTAGGGGAAAGAGTGGAATGGGAAGGACTATACAGCAAGAAACCAGTTTTGATTTCGACCTAAACATATTCGAATCCTATGCAGGTGGTCAGAAGTTCACAATGTCCTTCCTCGAGATGAATAGTGCAAAATTCTCTTACGGAATTGAGCTTGCAAATGATGGAGTTTCAGGACTGGAAAAGGCAACTGACACTCTCAGAAAAAGCGGTGCGCAGATAATGATAAACGGAGGCTATTTCGATCAAAATCAGAATCTCCCTATCGGCCTTCTTGTGAGAGATGAAGAAGTCCTCGGACTCCCTACTCTTGACAGGCCCGCAGTCTACTTCACTGAAGATGGCAACGTCCATGTTTCCAGGATGGACATAATCTATATGGCAAGATTCGATGACCGTTTCGTTCAGATCACGGGAGTAAATTCTCCGTACAGAGGCGAAGCGGTTTTGTACACCGACGAATACCGTAACAGTATCCCCGAATTTGACGACTTCACTTACCTCGAAATAAAAGACGGTAAGATAATCAGCAAGGGTTATATCTCGAGAGTGGAGAAGGGTTCTGATGTGCTGGTTCTTTCGCCTTCATCGCTTCAGAAGATATCTGATTCAACCTCAGTGGGTGGATCAGTTGCGCTGGAACTTCTGAATTCCTATGGCGAGAAGATAACGGGAGCCGTCGAAGGTGGACCGATGATCATACATGACGGAAAACCGGTCACTGATTACGAGAGAAACTATTATTCTGCATCGCTCCTTGATGTCAGAGCTCCAAGAACACTTGTTGGTGTGAAAATGACAGAGGAAGTTGTTTTCATAGTGATCGATGGTTACCAGCAGACCAGCTATGGCTTAACTTTCAAAGAGATGATAGAATTTTTCAAAGACAAGGGATTCCGTTCCTTGATGTGTTTGGATGGTGGGAAGTCTTCTGTTATGTCTGTGAATGGTGAAATAATTAACTCACCTTCTTCAGGAGTGCCTTCTCTCCCCGTAATCATAACTGGGTCGCGTAAATAGACTGAAATAGATTTGGAGGTGGTCAGATATGGACAAGATTCCGATCGATGCCAAAAGAGACATTACACTCATTGGGCACCACGGGTCTGGTAAAACTCAAATTGTTGATGCGATGCTTTTCAACGCAAAGTTAATCGATCGAATAGGCATCCTGGCAACTGATTCTGAAGAAGTTGAAAAAGAGAAGAAAGCAAGCTTTTCCATGGGAGTCACAAGTTTACCCCATAACGACAGCAGAATCTATGTGATCGATACCCCTGGTATGTCGGATTTCTATGCTGAGACTGCAAACGGAATCTTTGCGTCAGAGAACATTGTTGCTGTCATAAACTCCACAGCCGGGCTAGAGATACAGACCGAGAGGTTTGGGACAATCGCAAAAGAGCTTGGAAAAGGAATAATCGCGTTCTTCAACATGATGGACAAGGAAAGATCCGGCTACGAAGAAACTCTTGCCGACATTGCAGACACTTTTGAAAGAACGCCTGTCCTTGTTCAGCTACCGATAGGACGGGAAAATGACTTCAGAGGTCTAGTAGATCTTGTGAAGATGAAGGCATTTGTTCTTGAAGACGGAGGAATATGCAGGGAAGAAGATATCCCCGCAGATCTGCAATCTTCTGCCGCAGAGGCAAGAACAAAGATGATTGAGGATATCGTACAGAATGACGAGGAACTGATGATGAAGTATCTCGAGGGAGAAGAACTCTCGATAGAAGAACTACTTTCAGCCTTCAGGAAGGCCTACCTGGCGAATGAAGTAATACCGGTCCTTCTAGGTTCGGCTGCCAAGAATATCGGGATACAGCAGCTTCTAGACTTCGTGATTGAAGTAGGCAAAAAACCTTCTGAGACTTCTCCGAAGCCAGCCAAACTTCTGTCTGGAGAAGAAATTGAAGTCAGACCCACCGAAGAGGAACCTCTTGTGGCTTACATCTTTAAGTCTGTCGTTGACCCATTCGTTGGGAAGCTGACTTTCATGAAGATACTCTCTGGAACTTTGAAGCAGGGGGATTCTTTCTATGTTGTCGATCAGGATTCCTCTGAAAAGGTTGGCCACGTTATGTTACCAGAGGGCACGAAGGAAATTGAGGTAGATGAAGCAACCATTGGAGATATAGTCAAGCTGAGCAAACTTAAAAAAAGCGCCGCAGGAAACACTGTGGCTCACAGGGATAGACAGCTGACGCTGGAGCTTCCTTTGATGCCTGAACCGATGATTTCAAAGTCGATTCAGCCGAAATCAAAGGGAGACATAGATAAGATAAGCGGAGGTCTAGCAAGACTGGCTGAATCCGACCCGACTTTTAAGTGGGAAAATGATCCTGAAACCAATGAAACGGTTATCAGCGGTCTTGGTTCTGTGCATCTTGAAATAATGATAGAGAGGCTTAAGAAACTATTCTCGGTAGATGTCGAAGTTGGAAAACCAAAGATTGCATACAGAGAGACTGTCAGGAAGGTTGTCGAAGCTGAATACAAGCACAAGAAACAGACCGGGGGACATGGCCAGTATGGACACGTTCAGATAAAGATTGAGCCAAATGAACGCGGCGGAGGCTTTGAGTTCATAGACAAAATCGTTGGGGGTGTCGTTCCAAAGAACTATATCCCAGCTGTCGAGAAGGGCGTTGTGGAAGCTATGAAGAAGGGTGTTCTCGCTTCCTACCCCGTTGTCGACGCAAAAGTAACCCTTTTCTACGGATCATACCACGACGTTGATTCTTCGGATATGTCATTTCAGATAGCTGCAAGACAGGCTTTCAAGAACGGAATGGCAGAAGCAAACCCGGTCATTCTTGAACCTTTGATGGACGTCGATGTCTTCGTTCCCGAAGAAGCAACAGGGGATATAATGGGCGAGATAACTTCTAGAAGGGGCAGACCGATGGGCATGGAGCCTCAAGGGAAGGGTACTTCAAAGGTAGTTGCCCAGGTTCCTCTCGCCGAAATGCTAGACTTTGCAAATAAGCTCAGCTCAATTACGAGCGGCCGTGGATACTTTACCATGAAATTCAATTCCTATCAGGAGACGCCGCCTGATGTACAGCAGAAGATCATTGTTGAAAGGCAGAGAGAACTGGAAGAGCAGCAGAAGTGAGATCTTGAACAGTAGTCAAGCGGGGGATTTTCCCCGCTTTTCTTTGAACAGTAGTTGAGCGATGAATGTCATAGATTTGAGACTTCAGAAACCTGGAGGAAGAAATGCATGTGGGCTATATGACTTATCTATTACGGCTATATGGGATCAGTTCTTTGAAGGAGAAGCGTGCGGTGATTAAACCTCTTATCAGCGATCTCAGAAAGAACTTCAACGCTTCCGTCGTCGAAACTGGGAAACATGATTCTAAGCAGGAGGCGGAAGTAACGGTAAGTATCGTTACAAAAGAGAGGGGTGAATTAGATTCACTCCTTCAGTCGGTTTGGCAGCGCATTATCTGGAATGGAATCGAGATCATCGGAGAGAATGGAGAGATTTGGTGAAAAGTGGAGGTGAAAAATGAGAAAGATAATCACTTTAACAATACTTGTTTTCTTGGGGGTTGTTTCGTTTTCTGAACATCTGTATATCTTCAACGGATTCTCGATTTTGACGGGGGAGCTGACATTCGAGGAAGGAGTAGCCGTCATGGAAGTGCCATTTGGGATCCAGGTTTCACCCGATACTCTTTCGGTGCTGGATGTGCCGAAAAGCACGCTCATCAACTTCATTCCCGGTGATAGTGTTCAGTCACTATATGAGAAGAACATCGGAAAGCAAATCAAGTATTTTTTTGACGATGGAAGAGTTGAAATGCTAGAGGTTGTCTCAGCGCTTCCTGTCTTCAGAAATTCTTACGGAGAGATTATTGTGAATCCAAAGGGTTCTCCCGTTTTTACCGGAGAATTCAATCCTAATGGTCGCTTTCTGTTAACCGCTCCCGAAAGTTTCAGCGGGCAGTCATCCTTTGCATACCAAATGAGAAACAACAGCTGGACGGTGAAGTACTCTCTATCACTTGAGAATTTCTTGATTACCGGTCTTATGGTTATCTACTTAGAGTTTGATACTGAAGGTAATGTAACGCTGGTTTCTTCTAATCCAAACTACGGCTACACGACGAGGGACATGGCATTTAAGTCGGCCAATGAATCTTACTCAGTGTCTCCTTCTACTTCCGATGCGGAAACGAGGCTCTACGAGATTTCCGTCCCTTTGAAACGTGGAACCAACCATATTGCCTTCCTGTCCGAGGTGTTCGCTGGTAAGAAGAGACTCGTCTTCAGAGCCAACAGAGGTGGAAGCGGCTTCTCCGGTGTCGATATAGACGTATCTTTGGATAAAGTCCCGATTGATCTCCCATCTGGAATCATAGAGATCTGGAATGATTCTGTATATATTGGATCTGCTGGAATAAGCAATATAGCTGCAGGGGAAAGCGTTACCCTGCAAAGCATCGCGAGATCGATCGAAATTACTGGCAGAAGGAGCTCTGTTACAACGAAGGTTGATTCAAATTACAGGTACTACAAGAACACTTATTGTTTGAGAAACCTTTCTGAGGAAGCAGTAGATGTGGAAATCGAGGACTATCTTGGTCAAAACGCTGATCAGCTTCTCACAAATTTCGAGGGAGAATTCGAGCACGTCAAGGAGTCAGGGATTTGGTCTGCCTCAATCTCAGTCAAACCAGGTGAGACAGCGGAGGTAGAGATTGAATATAGAGTACGATACGCTAACTGAAGTTGTTCGAGACGAAGCAAGAAAAATGTGCTCCGAAGAGAGACTGAAGCACGTTTTTGGAGTAGAAAGACTCGCAAGGAAGCTGAGCAGAATTCATGGTGTTGATTCTTCAAAGGCAGGTTTAGTTGCTGTTTCGCATGATATCTTTCGAGATCGTGATGAAGATGAGCTAATACGCTTGTCAATTTTCTTTGGAATAGAAACCACGGAGATCGAGAGAACTGCTCCGGTTCTTCTGCATGGCAAAATTGCTGCCTGTTACCTGAGAGAAGAGCACGGTATAGAAGAAGATATTTTCCAGGCTTTGTACTGGCATGTAAGTGGAATCCCGGGTATGACTCTTCTAGGAAAAATACTTATGATTTCGGATATTGGCGAGGAAGGTAGAGCCTTTCCAGAAGCCCTTCAGATTCGAAAAGCGGCTGAGCTGGATCTAGAAAAATCATTTGCTGACGTGATAAGATTGAAGATAGCATGGGCCGTTACTACGGGCAGTCTTTTGCTTCCCGAGACTGTATGGACGTGGAATGAATTGCTTGGAGGTGCCAATCATGTCTCTAATTAAACCAAAGAGACGACGTGGTCCAAAGTTGTTGTGGCTGATTCTTGTTATCATAGTAGTCGTTGCAGCTGGTGCAGGTTACGTATATTTCACAATCAACGGTGTGAAAAACAGTGATGAAATGAAGGCGGGAAATGTAGACTATCTCTTCTACTGGCAGGAGGGTGCCGATTCTCTTTACTACTACTTGAGAACTACTGCTGGAGGCAGAACTTCAGTGGTAACTTTCCCTGTCTATGCCACTATTGAGAATTCGCAAGAAGTTCTCGATCCCAAAACGGGAGCGTCAGCCATCGAGATAATTCATAGTTGGCTTGGCATTAAGGGCGATTTCTCGTATTTTGCCAGCCTATCTCCCGAGCTTATCGATACGCTTACCTCCAAACTCGGTGTTGATGCTTTGAATCCTGTTCAGCTCATAGATGGCATGGCACTGAGGGGCTTCAAAATATTAGATTACTGGAAGATAGCTGGCTATGCAGAGACCTTCAAGGAGTACGATGGTTCTTCTACTATGACTCCCAGGGCAATTGCTGTGCTTCTCGAGAGACTAGGAAACTCATCGAGAATGGCCTATCAACTGGAGACGTCGACTCAGTTTCCTTTGAAGATCTCTATAGGGGTTGGAGGAGAAAGCGTAAGCCGTCTCTATCTCAAACCTGATTCTCTGGATAGCGTCAAGAGAGCACTTTCAAACTGATGAAATCCGTTCACCTCTCTTTGGTTGTCCTGGTGATCTTTCAGGTTATTCTTTTCTTCTTCTTGATCTTTCTTATGTTCAAGGAAGCTTATGGTTCTATGTTGGGAAGGGATCTTGCGGGAGAGACTTTCCTGATAGTCGGGATTGATACCGGTGGAAGTTCGAAAGATGCTGTCGGTGGAAGAACTGATTACATTTCGGTTGCATACTTCGGATCTTCAGGTGTGCTATTGCTGAAAAGCATCCCAAGAGACACGATCATTACCTACAAGTCAGAAAGAAGAAAGATTAACTCTCTGTATAACTCTTTTGGAATGGAGGTACTCATTCAAGAAGTTGAGAAACTTGTAGAGAGAAAAATCACCGGTTCAGTTGTTATAGATTTCAACACAGTAACTGAAGCAACAAAGTTCTCCGGCCCCATTCGCGTGGAAGTTTCCTCTCTTATGCACCACGATGATTTTCAACAAGGACTTCACATTCACTTTGAACCCGGCATTCATTTTCTTGAAGGGGAGGATTTGCTCAAATTCCTTCGCTACAGGCAGGCGGATTCGGGAGACCTAGGTCGAATTGAAAGGCAGAAGCAAGTTGTCGAGCAATTTGTCCAAAACCTGATTAAGGCGGGACCATCGAAAATAATCGAGATGATAGACTTTGTGATTGAAAGAACTGATATCAGTATAGATAAAAAGTCTCTGACAGATTTGGCAGTTGGATTTTTCACCGGGCAAAGAGCTATAAGTTTCACACAAATAGACTACTATGTTGATGATGACGGCCGAATAATTCCTTCTGGACCGGGCGAGGATGAACCAGAACCTGTTAGGACTGGGGCCGCTTCTCCAAAGATCCTCGTAGTGAACAACATTCCCGACTTTAGCGTAAAATTCGGTGATTTTGCCGAGATAATAAAGGGTCAGTGGTCTTCGCTAGCTGGAGTAAAGGTTGAAGCAACGGGTCTCGTTCCTGATATCTCGGGGATTGAGAAGCGGGACACTTATCTCTTCATTAACTCGAGAGCATCTGAGATCAGAGAGCTTTTCTCGAAAGCCCATGCTTATCACAGACCTGTTGTCATGATTACTTCTAGCTTCGGAGGGCTTGAGTATTACTACTCGCTAATAGATTCCCTGTCGAAGAATAGATTCTATCAATCTAATTATGATGCATATGTATTGCTTGGTGTAGGAGGAAAGTAGCAAGATGAGGAGTATCTTCAGGGATTTTACACACGATTTCTTCGGTATTCTAAACTATCCGAAAGAGAAATGGAACGATTTCTGGGTGTTTTATAGAGAAAGACATCCAAGAGTTCTCGAAGAATACATGTTCAAAAACAACCTTGGCGAAACATTACTGGCTCAAGCATTGGATGGACTTGAAAGGAGAGAAGTAGACAGGCTTTCTCACTATTGGGAAATCAACGGTCCAATCGAAAAGACAAGGGTTCTCAAAGAACTGGGAAGGATGTCCTCACAACTTCACCTGGAAAGGGAAGACTTCGTGATCCACATACTGGGTGCTCTTGGAAGACAACAACATCTAATTATTCCAACGTCAAAGGGAAATGTAGTAATGATAGATCTTCTTTACTGCTGGAAAGAGAAAACTATAAGAGATTTCCTGAGTGTGGTTTTAAATGCTCTTGATGACTTTATCGAGTATTCAAGCATAAATGTTCGCCATTACATGCACGGTTCAGAAAAGGCAGAAAGGCTCGAGAGGATATTCGAGTGCATCGAGAAGAAGATACTTGGACATTCTCTGGAAGAAAAGCTAACGATTGTCTCGAAGCTGCTCCATAAATATGTCGATTATTATAACTGGACTGGATTCTATCTTGTTGAGAAAGACTCCCTGGTTCTTGGTCCTTATGTTGGCGAACCTACCGAACACGTTAAGATCGACTTCGGAAGTGGTATATGTGGCCAGGCGGCAGAGACTAAGAGGGTTTTCCTCGTTCCTGACGTCTCCAAAGAATCCAACTACCTGTCTTGCAGCGCGAGAACGAAATCAGAGATAGTTCTTCCCCTTTTTGCAGGAGAAACGGTAATAGGTGAACTGGATATTGACAGTCATTTTCAAAATAGTTTCGATGATCTCGATCGGGAATTTCTCGAAAAAACTTGCAGACTCCTCATCGAAAGCTGAAAGCGGCTAATATTGGGTGATATAGTTTTGTAACTTTATTAAACTATAAATGACATTTTGTCTTTGGCATTCCTTCATAGTATCGATGCTACAATAACTTGATTATTTTATAGGAGGGATGCCGTAGTGCACATTACCCCTGAGGTAAGAAAGGCCGCAAGAGAAGTGAAGACACCATTCTTGATAATGGATATGGATTACGTTAGAAGCAATTACTTCGACATTGTAAGCCATGTTAGGAATGTTCAGGTGTTTTACGCGGTTAAAGCGAACTCGCACCCCAGGATTATCGAGACTCTTCGGGACCTCGGCAGTAATTTCGACGTAGCTTCGCGCGGTGAGATTGAGAGACTCCTTTCGTTAGGAATTGGTCCAGAGAGAATGAGTTTTGGAAACACTATCAAGAAAGTTGAAGATATTGCATACGCTTATTCCGTTGGAATAGACTACTACGCTGTCGACTCGGAAATGGAAGTTGAGAAAATAGCCGCTCACGCTCCCGGAAGCAAAGTATACGGGAGAATTGCTACCAGCGGTGGCGATTGTGACTGGCCTCTCTCCAGAAAGTTTGGAACCGATGTAAATCATGTCATATCAATAATGGAATATGCAGATCAGCTTGGCCTTGACGCATACGGAGTAAGTTTCCATGTTGGTTCTCAGAATTACAACGTCAATAGCTGGGACGATGCGATAAGTGATGCCGCGGAGGTTTTCAAGATTCTGCGCTCCAGGGGTATCAACCTTAGGATGCTGAACCTTGGTGGAGGTATGCCGGTTAAACACGTCAGAGAAATCAAGTCTGTCAAGGCATATGGTGATACTATTAACAAAGCACTGGACAAGTATTTGTCTTCGGTTCCAAATCTGGAGCTTTTCATAGAGCCAGGAAGATCAATGGTTGGTAATTCAGCAATTCTCGTGAGCCAGGTAATTCTCAGAAGCAAGAAGGGCAACGAAAACTGGGTCTACATAGATGCAGGCGTCTTTCACGGCCTCACTGAGACAATCGAAGGGTTCAGATACGAGGTCCTTACCGAAGGAAAGGTAGATGACACAAAGATCTCTTTTCATCTTGCGGGGCCCACATGTGATTCTGTTGACACGATCTACCATGAAATTGACTTGCCGAAAAATTTAGGCTACGGAGATATCATGTATTTTATCAATGCGGGTGCTTATACGACCGAATACGCAACCAACTTCAACGGGATCGATGCTCCCAGAGTGCTCTTTGTAGAAGACTTCATAGATGCAAAAATGCCAGTTGACGGTGATTTCATAGAATAATTAGAGCCCCGAAAGGGGCTCTAATTGTATCATAAGAATTTTCTAAGCCTCTCAAATTCTTCCTGCGAAATCAGATCTCGTTTATATAGTTCCCATAGTACTTTCGAGGCTATCTCTTGATCTCTTAAGCTGCTCAGTTCGCTTCTGAGCTGAGCTACTCTTACTGTTCTTTCCTCCGATCTGTCGTCCTTTAGGGCGTTCAGTACAGGAATGTACTTCACCAGAATATCTCTAGAGGTTTCTTCAGGGCTCTTTTCCTTCACCTTAGTAAAGACTTTCCTGGAGCGAGCAACCCTGGCATAAGCAGGCTTTGCAAACCAACCGATGATTGCACCGGCCACAAGACCCCCAATGTGAGCTGCATTGCTTATTCCTGGAATGCTAAAACCGAGAAACAAGTTGATCAATATGATCGGAAGCAGAGAGTACCCAGTGATCGATCGTAGCGCCACAGGAGTATCATTCTTGAGTCCTAGGGTGAAAAGGATACCAACGAGTCCGAAGATAGCGCTGCTTGAGCCGATAGTGAATGCGTTAGAAAATGCTGCCGCACTGAGGCTTCCGCTAATTCCTGTGGCAAAGTAGAAGAAAAGATACCACTTCATACCGTACACTCCTTCGACCACATGACCTAGCTGGAAAAGAGCCCACATATTGAAAAGAATATGCATGAGATTCCCATGGAGAAAGAGGGCCGTAAGCGGCGTATATATCAAGCCGTTTGAAAGGGCGAACCTGCTCACGCCGCCGTAGACCGTTATCAGATCGCGATAACTTATGCCCTGTGGGCCTCTGAAAAGCCCCATGATCATAACAAAGAGATATACTATAACGTTTATGATTATCAAAGTTATGGTTGCACTTCTAAATCGGATCAATTTCCTTCCTCCTGCTAAACCAAAAGTCTTGTGAGTCTGTTGAACTCATTTTCCGTAAGTAGCTGTCTCGAAAGTAAATTATTGAGCAGAGATAAAGCCTGATCGGATTTCAGATCGCCAAGATCTCTGAATAGAGAAGCGATAATCTCCTTTCTTCGTTCACCCTCACTGGTAGAGGCAAGGCAGGAAGAGTATTTCTCGAGGATTTCTTCGCCAGCGGTTTTTGGCCTCTTTTCTTCTTCTAGCTGTTGTTCCTGCGTTGCCTTCTCCTTAAAGGAAACCTCTAGCTCGTCGAGCTTCTTCTCAATCTGACTGTGAAATCTTTGTATAGCGGCCAGCCTGTATCTCATGAACCAGCTGAACAGACCATACGTGATGAGCGTGAAAACGACCATCAAAACTATTGACAAAGGCTTGACAATCGGCGTAGGCATTTTCCTGTGTTTGCTCTCAAGTGACTGTATCTTCATCTCGTCGTTGTACAGCATTGTGATAAGCTTTCCATATAGAAGCAGAGAAGCGATTCCCGTCAAGAGAAAAAGCCAACTTGAAAGAACATATCCAGTGCCAAGCAGCGTCGTCAATTCTTCCATGCTGGGGGCGTTGAAGTCAATGTCTATGTTTTCAACAATTGCCTTGATAATATATAGACCTGAGAAGTTCATTGTCAAGTAACAGGCGGAATACAGAACTACCCAGAATCTAGAATTGCCTGCTATTCTATGTTCAATAACATGCTCTGGTTTCACGATTCCCTTCAGTTTCATGTTCTTAAGGTGTCTGTCGCGATTCCATGCAAGGATATACCATATATAGAGACTTATCGTCATTCCAATAACCGACATGGTCATTGAGACTTCTGCGCTTGAGAAGAAAATCGAAGCGTAAGTGAGGAAGCCTCCCAAGAAAAACATATATGGCGGAAGTATTATCAATTTCTTTCTACCATCTCTTTCGTAAGATCTACTGTGATTGTTTCCGGGCTTCTATATAGAACCATTCCTGGCTTTGCTCCTTTTGGTTTCCTGACGTTCTGAACTTCCGTATAGACAACATCTACCTTTCCTGATTGCCTGCCTTTAGAATACTTTGCAGCCAACAGAGAGCCAAAGTGGATGGCATCGGTAGAAATCTCCATACCTGCTCTTTTAAGTATAACATGTGCTCCTGGAATACCTCTGGCGTGAAACCAGATATCATTCCTGGAGGCGTTCTTCCTAATTTCATCATTTTCAACGTTATTTCTTCCAACGAGATATTTGAAACCGTCTCTTTCAAAGATCCTTGGGCCAGATCTCTTAAGTTTTTTCCTTCCATCTCTTGCATTCTTCGGTTTTCTGACTATACCGGCCTCTTCAAGTTCAGATGAGAATTCACGAATTTCGTCGATCGATTCGGCTTGAAGAAGCATTTCTTTAAGTTGCTCCAAGTATTCGCTCTCCTCATGAAGGACTCTCAGCCTTTTTTTAATATGAAGCTCCTTTCTATGAGATTTGTCGAAGTACTTGAAGAAGAGCTGCGCGTTTTCTGAGGGCGTAAGTCTCTTGTCGAGAGAAATCGTTGTTTTCTTACCGGTTTCCCAGTCTTCAAGCTCAACTCTTTCCTGTCTCTCTTTCAATCTGTATAAGTTTGCTACGAGAAGCTCTCCGTACCTTCTGTACACTTCGTAGTTTTCAAGTTCGGCCAGCTCCTTCTCCAGCTTTTCAATCAATTTGACAACCCGTTTAGAGGATTTCTCTATTTTCCTGACAATGGAAGTCTTTCGCCTGTCAATCTCATTTTCAATGCCGGCAGATTCGAGGGCGCGTTTTATCGCCTCGGATGCTCTAACTCTCTCGCAATGATTCTTGTGGTCGAGCGGGATGGGAGAGATCTCAGTACCATCTTCCCCCTCGAGTATAAAAAGGTGGTTGTCGCTGCTATTACTGGAAAGATTACTCAGGAATTCAGCTGCTTCCGTAAGTCTTTCCTCTTCTATCATAGCTGGAGGAATATCTTCGAGTTGAAGATAGCCGATGATATTCTCGGCCGTCGCTCTGGAAAAACCTGTAAATGACTTTCTGATAGCGGACGAGAGAATATCGGTTGATTCAAGTAGATAGGATGATATCTCTTCTCTAGACAGTCCTCTGAGAGATTTGCAGGGGGTATCAGGTGAGTAATACTTCAAGCCCCTGGCGATGGTTCTCTTAGAGGTCACCATCTCTCTAAAAGCCTGTACTATCATGTCTTGTTCATCCAGTACAATAATGTTCGAGCCCGGTCCGATGAACTCTGTGAGAAGCGAGTATTGCTTTTTCTCTCCAAAAGCGTCTCTTCCTTCGAAGTCAAGTCGAAGTATCCTGTCCATTCCCTTCTGCTCCACATTGATTAGGAAGAATCCGTTGAGATGTCTTCTCAAGAAGAGGCTGAACGGTGTTTCCAATGACGGAGAGTTCTGCTCTCTCTTTCCTTTTACGATGTATGGAGAAGATGGGTTAATCGAGACCTCAATACCGGTTTTCGACAACTTGAAGAAGAACTCCGTCCTACCTATTTGATATAGCTGTCTCAGCTGCATTCCCCTGCTATCTGAGATCTCTGCAGTGACTCTCTGAAGAGTCAACCCGTCGAATACCATATTTTATTCAGCTCCTCTGAACTAATGAACCTGTACTTTCCTATTCTGCCTTGAAAAAGTGAGAAGATTGTTGATCCTGATCCCGTCATCATAGTAACGACAGCATTTGATTTCTCCAACGAGGATCTCGAATGATGCTCTCTGATCTCCGCAAAGCGATTGAAGATCGGATTCTGAAATGAATTTAGAGAAAGATTCTTTATCCTAAGGGTATCATAAGCTTTCAGGGCTTCATAGTATTGCTCGGCCCTTCTCTCATCAGTGCAATGAAATAAATCCCCTTCATCTATTAGTCTGTATGCCAGTGCTGTCGAGACCTCCACATCCGGAAAGCTCAAATCAACGGAATAGCCCGTCACATCGCCGGGATAACTCAAAATCTCGCCTCTTCCCGAAGCTATGGCTGTCCCGCCTCTGAGAAAAAATGGAACATCACTTCCGACGGTTTTGGCTATCTCCATGGCTATCTTGTTTTCCATTCCAAGAATCCTTGCCAGATATTTCAGTAACGTCGCGGCGTCTGAACTACCACCGCCCAGTCCCCCGCCTGATGGAATTCGCTTATTTAGCTGAATTCCGATCTCGATTCTCTTCCCTGTTCGTTTCTCAATTTCCTCAAGCACTTTTCGCAATGTATTGTCCTGACTCCAGTCAAGCTGAATGTTGCACTTGAAGTAGGTTCTTTCGACTTCTCTTGTTAGGATCAACTCATCATAGAAGTCTATTGTCTGGAATAGGGTGCATATATTGTGGAATCCATCGAGTCGCCTTCCGCCAACTGCAAGGTAGAGATTTATCTTTGCAGGACACTTCAGTGTTACAGAAGATGATCCAGAACGATTTGAGACCATGTTTCCATACTCTCCCTGTATTCTGAAAGAACCTTTATTTCCGACATTGCTCCAGTGAATTTTTCCTTTTCATTGAAGCCGTTGAAATCCACTTCGGCTATATAGACTACACCAATGTGGACTCTGCTAACCGCAGTCTGTAGATCATTAAGGATTCCCAAATAATCCATTCTGTGGATTTTCACGGATACTTCTTCGCGGATTTCGCGCTGGAACCCTTTCTCAAAGGCCTCCCATGGAAGCGTTCCATCCTCGAAATTTATGTGTCCACCAACTCCTATCGAATACAGTTCATGAAGACGGGCTTCTCCTTGCTTTTTTGTCCTCTTCATGAGAAGATACTCGTCGCGATTCCTGAAGACCGCGTACGGTATGATTTGTCTCATCGATTCATCATTTTCGGCTTCAGAGCGACGTACAAATCTTCCGAATCTCTCGACTCGCTTCTTTATCTCATCTAAAGGAAGAGCCAGCAACCCGTTGCGGGTTGCCAGCTCTCCTAGACAGTCAACATCGACTACGAGAACTCTTTCTTCCAAAACTTTCTCCTTAAATCACCAGTTTTTGTCAGGGAAAAGAACCATCGTCGAACCCTTTAGAGCAACAATCGTCACTTGTTCACCGAAATCAGAAGTTGCACCGGTTCTTTCAACCGCGATTATACCAAAATAATAGTCTTCATCCCACAGGTGCTTGGTCGGTCCCACGATGCTTGATTCGTTGAATGTGAAGTCGACAAATGTTCCAACTGCTTCTCCTTCGAACTCATCAGAAGATGCGGTGTAGTAGTTGTTAATTCTTACCAAATGAGTTGCCAGATTGTCACTCCTTCGCGCCCTGAATAGCCAAAGGTCGTCTTTAGAGCGATCTATGTTCTCTACACTTACCTTCCAGCCTGTTGCTCGCCATTCGATAAAAGTTGTGGGCTGAACTCTGATTTTCCAGTCAGATGCTACCGGTTCGGTGTTAAGTATCGTTGTCATCTGACCAGAACTGTAGGTATTGCTGGGTAGTCTGGTCCAGGCTTGGAAGAAAACCTCTCCCCAATCGTATATTTCAGATTTTGAACCCGGAGCAACTCCAAACAGAAGCCTCTGAGCGAATGGATCAAATCCTACAGCAGATTCTAGAAATCCCTCCCTGTACCTGACAAAAGTGGGAAGCCTTGAGTTTGAGAAATTGTAGCTGCCGAACCAAGCGGAAGGCTGGGAGAAAGTGGTTCCAAACTCCTCAAAAACCTCCACAAGAACAGGCGTTTTTGGACCGTAGGATATGTATCTGGTTTGTTCCACATACCCATCTGCATAGTTTGCTCTCACCGTTATTCTAACTTGACCCGTCTCAGGAATAGTTGGAAGATAGACGATGGCGGTATTGTTTTCCTTCTGCTTCAGATTCTGAGAAGTAATATTCACCCAACCCTCCTGCTCCTTCTCGAGTTTCCATACATAGTTAGAAGTTGGTGTAAAGTTGAAGGGTTCTACGTTTACCATAATCGGTTTTCCAGGTTCTCTGTTGCTCTCTTGAACAAAGAAAAGCATAACAGGTATTCGAATACAAGAAGACAGCGACAGTATAACAGCTATGAGCAGACCCAATACCAAGAACAACTTTGCTCTTTTCATTTCGATCCCCTCCCTTTCAGGTATTCCCTGACAAATTCATCTTCCTTTTTTTCATCAAGACCGTCCAATCTAGCACAGAATAGTCCGTCAAGCACTTCCCTGATCTCCGGTCCTTCATTCATACCGAATTTCTCTTTTAGTACGTTCCCGTCGATGGTCAATTCTGTTCTGCTCGATTTTTTCAAATAGGATAAGAACAGGAGGTCATAATCATCATCAAGATGGCTGTCAACGAAGTTAAGGGTTTCCGGTTTCCTCGTTCTAAGTAACGAATGAAACTGAGAAGGCTTTCTTGGCTTCTCATTGACTATTCTACCAGCTGTACCTATCGCATCAGTAAGCCTATCGAGAAAGTTTCTCGTCAATCCGTAGCGCTCGATGCACCATTCTGTAGAATCTTCATCGCTATTTCTAAGCATTATCATCAGAAGAGAGTAGAACATTTTGTCCTGTCCAATGAGCGAAGAGTTTCTATCTCTTCTGCTGAAGTACCTGTCAAGCATAACATCGGTCTCTCTATCGAATTTCGACTGTGGGAATAGCTTCTCTGTTGCACCGAATCCCGATAACCGCCTCAAAGCCTTCAGCGGAAGAGGTTCGTCAAGAGTCTTGATGAGCTCATCTCTAAGCCGCTGGCCAGTAACCCTATCAAGATATCCTTCGGCAACGCACTGTTTCAACAGCTCGGCAGTTCTTACTTCAATCTCGAATCCAAAACGCTGCTCGAACCTGACAGCTCTTAGAATTCTAGTCGGATCTTCTATGAAGCTAAGGGGATGGAGAGCCCTAATTACTCCGTTTGAAAGGTCCTTCCTTGAGCCGAAAAAGTCAATCAGAATACCAAACTCCTCCTGATTAAGCTTTATCGCCATTGCGTTGATGGAAAAGTCCCTTCTGTAGAGATCCTTCTTGATTGTGCTCATCTCGATTTCAGGAAGCATTGCCGGTTTCTTGTAATACTCGGTCCTGGCAGTTGCCACGTCGATTCGCAGCCCGTCGTTGAAAAACATCGAGCTTGCCAGGAACTCTCTGTGTTCTACGATCTTAATACTGAAGTATTTCTTGAAAGTTTCGGCAAAGGCATTCGCGTTTCCCTCGACCACGATATCCAGATCTAGATTCTGTTTGTTAAGAAGTAAATCCCTTACAAAACCTCCAACGATATACGTCGGCATGTTGAGTTCTGAGCCGACAGCACCAAGAAATCTTAACATTGTTACTATTCGTTTCTCTGTGCGTTCCTCTATGAGATCTTCTACTGGGAACTTTGCGTAATTCTGTTCGCCATGGCTTTCTCCGGGATCGATTATTCTTCTTCTGCCAAAAGTACTCTTCAACAGATCGGTTCTCGTTACTATTCCACTTAGTATGCCGTTGTCAAGAATAAGAATCGCCGTTGTGTCGTTTTCCACCATCTTGTCGGTTACCAACTGAACGGAATCATCTGCTGAAGCTGTTACGAAGAACCTGTCAATAACTTCAACAATTCTTCTTTCAGAGAGCCCGTGACGCATGGCCTTCTCAATATCTCTGTATTTAGAAATGCCCACGATCTTTTCGCGGTCCACTACTGGAAGAGTGTGATGACCGGTTCGCTGCATGATCTTGAAGACGTCCTCGACTTTCATGTCGACGAGAACGGTTCTAACAGGCGAGGACATAATCTCCCTAACCTTTATCAGGCGATCGATATTGTCTTCAAAGTTTCTCATTATTCTTTCTTCAGCATCTTCAAGAGAACAGTCTTCGAAGAAACCGAGAGTGTAAGACCCTCCTCCATTCCTGAGAATGCCTTCGAGCTCAGCTGTGTCGAGATTCATGTAGCGCGATCTGAGAGTGAAGTAGACCCGGTTATTTGTTTCGAGAAGCACGACCAGATTCTCTACGCCAAGGAATGACCAGAGCTTCTCGACCACAAGACTGAATCCGGCAGGTAGCGAATCTCTCTTTGCAGTAGCCATATTGATTTCCACACCCCTTATCGATGTGCTCTTGAGGCCGAGTATAAGAGACTCAACAAGTCTTTGCTGAGCCGAACTCAACCTGTAACTGGAGTAAACTCCCAAGTCATCTGGCTGAGCCCCGATATCGATAAGCCAAGCTGCCGTTCTCAAATCTTGTGCTTTGGTGGAGGCATGTGTGAAGTTTCCCGTCTCCCTGTAGATGGCTGCTGCAAACAGAGTTGCCTCATTTCGGGAAATTTCCTTTTTCTTCTTCCGCAGTTGGTTGCACAACAGAGTAGTGCAGGCCCCCAATTCCTTGAAAATTCCTTGCTGTGATCCCGAAAGACTTGTCTTGTGATGATCGAAGAACCTGACTTGGGTGCTCTTGCCTATCATTCGCTGAAGAGCAGAGGGAATCCTCTTCACATCTGAAGTGTCGACAATGATTAGGGAAGAGAGACCGAAGATTTTCAGCTCATTCACATTGTAAAATGACAACAAAAGACTTTTGGATGAAAGGAAGCCCTTCAGTGTGGGAACAAGCTGTCCTCCAAAGACAATAACGTGATCTGGATAGAGCTTCTGAGCAGCTACTGCAGACGCAAATGCATCAAAATCGGGGTTCCGGTGTGTTGTTATTACTTTCAAAGACATTCCACCTCTTCAGCTTTTCGTAAAGCGTGCTCTTACTTATTCCAAGAATCTTTGCCACCTTTGTCTTGTTTCCTTTATGTCGATCGATCAACCACCTAACATAGCTCCTTTCGAGCTCATCAAGTGTGACTTCCTCGAATTTGAACTCTGTTTCTTCGGGTTGAACCCGCTCGGGGAGAATTGAATGTGAAAGATTGTCAAGCCTGCCGTTCATTGCAAGAATCGATAGGAGTTTGTTTCGAAGTTCACGGATATTTCCTGGCCAATCGTACTCCTTCATACTTTTTACAAAATTCTCCGGCACTTTGGGGACTTTCTTTAGTCCTAGTTCATCACACAGGTTTGGCAGAAAGTAGTCTATCAAGAGCGGAATGTCTTCTCTCCTCTCCCTGAGCGGTTCGATTTTTATTTTAACAACATTCAATCTATAGTACAGATCGCTTCTGAAATCCCCTTTTGCAACGGCCGATTCGAGGTCTCGGTTGGTAGCTGCGACAACCCGGAGATCGAGCTTACGGAAAGAATTACCGCCCAGCCTTTGGCTTGACGACGTTTCCAACACCCGGAGCAACTTAACCTGCATCGCGAGTGGCATCTCAGATATTTCATCAAGAAAGAGTGTTCCTCGGTGTGATTCTTCTATAAGACCAGGCTTCGAATTCAGTGCTCCAGTGAAGGCTCCTTTTTCATATCCAAAGAGTTCGCTTTCAAATAGGTTCTCCGGTATTGCACCGCAGTTTATCGGAACAAACTTTCTCCTTCCGCTTTGCTGGTGGATTGACCTTGCTACGACCTCTTTACCTGTACCGCTCTCCCCCTCAAGAAGGACCGTCACTTTTTTTTGTGCAATTATGGAGATTGTTTCCCTCAGTTGAAGGATGTTGTTGCTGTTGCCGACTATTTCAACAGACGGTTCGGCAATAATTCTTTCAGCGAGACTATCCCTCTCCCGAGAAACCTCTGAGAACTCTATTGCTCGCTTCACTTCAAGAAGTGCATGAGTTAGGTCGAAGGGCTTCTCCAGGAAATTGAACGCTCCCTTTCTAACCGCATCTATCGCGGTGTTTATATCCCCATGGGCAGAAACGACTATTACGGGCGTATTAGTCGAAGCTTCAGAGAGAATATCGAGTCCTGAACCATCGGGGAGTCTCACGTCCAGTATGAGGCAGTCAAAGAATTCTTCAGATATTTGTTTTTTTGCCTGAACAAGATTGTAAACCTGAACGACTTCGTACCCCTCTTCTTCCAGAGCGGAGCCTAGCAAGCCATTAAAGGCGAGATCATCGTCGACTAACAGAACCTTACTCTTCATCCCTTTGCCTCCTGAAGGTCAAAACAAACACGGTTCCCCTTCCGGGTGCGCTCCTCATCTTCAATCTTACATCGTTCTCTTCACAGAAATTGTAGACAAGGTAAAGTCCCAATCCCGATCCTTCGGACTTTGTCGAGAAGAAAGGTTTGAATACATTCTGCAAAGCTGCAGAATCGATGCCTTTTCCCGTATCGGCAATAATCAGTGTAACAACCTCTTTAGATGCTCTAACTTTCGAGATGATGGAACTCTCTCCTGGTATGCTTGCTTCAACCGCGTTCATGAGTAGATTCTTGAGAACATTCTCAAGCCTCCCTCGCTGAATGAGAACGATTCCTTTGTCAAGAGAAACAACTTTGAACTGTATCTTTTTTTCCGAGAAGATCGAAGACATAAAGGAAGCGACTTTCATCAGTTGTTCGGATAGATCTACTCTATCGAACTCTTCGCCATATCTGAAGATCTGCAGAATACCCCCAATCCTACTCTGGAATGAGTTGAGTTCTTTCGAAAGAGTCTCCATATACTCCGGCCTGTTTGTTCTCTTGTAAAGATCAAGTGCCAACTTAACGTTTGCCAGAGGCTGTTTTAGACCATGTGCGAGATCCGCAACTGTCTGGGCATCCACTGCGTACCTTCTAGTCTTTTCGAGAAGCTGTTTTGTTTTCCACTGGCTGGTCTTGTCTGTTAGAGTCAGCAGAAACCCGCTCTTCTTTTTGTGAGTCACCGATACGAGGTAACGTTTCCCCAGCTTCCTGCTGTAAACCTCGTACTGACCTTCTTGAAGTGGAAAGATAAGACCCGTTCTTCTTGTAAATCTGTCGATGCGGAGATACCTTCCTCCTTGACTGCCGTAGGAGAAACTCCTAATAAAAGCATCGTTAACGAGATCAAAGTTGCCTTTCTCATCAACCGAGACGATAGGAATGTCAAGAGTGTTTAGAAGTTCTGAGTAGTCCCTATATAGTTTTTCGTAATAGTTTCTCTCTTCTTCTATCTGGAGTGAGAGATTTCTGTAGAAGCCATATATCTCATTGAACTGTCCCTCGAGTTCGCCAATTGATTTCTTTTCGCCTGTACGGACAAGTCTTATGAGCCTTTCGAGTTGCCTGACTAATGTGAGATATACGGTAATAACTGACGCGACCGCCAGAAGAATCACAAGTGATATTCTTTCAAGACTGAAGCCGTAGAAGAGAGAGAATAAAACTCCCGCTCCCAAGACTACCCCACCAACTATGTAGTGGTAGCCAGGATTGAACAAGCCCTTGTTAGACTTTGACAAATGTAATGGGTTCCCCTTCTTCAAGAGAAAGGAACTTCCGGGCACTCCCTTTGTTTACAGTGATTTCGAGGAAACCACTTGAATCGAAATGGGCGAGCAGATTCCCCGAATTCACGTCATAGTATGTCTTTCCGAATGTTGCCTTGAAGGGTCTTCTCCCCTTCCCAATTTCAAGAACATCACCCTCCTCGAGGTCATTCCCCAGAGCTATAGGGACGTTCGTTTCAAGATTTCCAAAGTGATCATAAAATGCGACTTCGCCGACAATCGTGTTTCCTTCCCTGAGGGGCTTCTTGAATTTAAGATATTCGAAGTTCATCAGTCTTGAACCCAGCTTTTCCGGTTCCAGTCCGGCGGCTACATGAGCAGCTACGGGAGCGAAAATATCTCTTCCATGAAAGCTTCTGGAGTTCCCCCTGTGATACTCCTTGTTTTCGAGGTCCCGGATCTCGTGAACGCCGTATTCTTCGGCTGCAAAGGTGAACAGACCGTTATCAGGTCCCACAAGCCTCATCCCATTCTTGAGAACCATTAGTATCGGTTTTCTCGACGTTCCCACCCCGGGGTCTACTACGGCCAAAAAGACAACATCTTCAGGCATATCCTTGAGTGTCCTATGAATGATATAGGCGCCATGTCTTATGCTGAAGGGTTTGATTTCGTGACAAATATCAATTACTTCAACCTTCCTATTCAACTCCCTAATAACAGCCTTTGCTACCCCAACATAATAGCTGTCCGCACCCCAGTCAGTCAAAAAAGCTATCACACTTATCCCTCCATTTTAAGACGATAGAAGAAAAGATTCTCTCGATATTTCTCAATTCGAGTCTGTAAAGATTCGAGTCCGTCAAGCAGTCCGAAGCTCCAAATTTGGGGACTGCCTCACCATACTGAGAGACAAAATTCGAAAGCTCTTCCTCTCTTTGCTTTTCTGTCGGAAGAAGCAGAGCGGCCACAACCTCGGCTTTCTCCCTCAAGAAGTCAATATGCCAGTATTTTCTTTTTTCTTCGATTAGGTGCCTCTTCACTCTTTCAGCTAGAGAGCTCATTGCCGAACCGATGTACATGTAATAACCCGATTCAAGGGTCCAGTTCCTGCAACGGCAAGATATCTCAACCGCTTCTTCGAGAAAAAGAAGAACAACGTAATCACCTTTATTGTAATCCATAATGTAGATATTATACGACAGTTTCAGTGCCAGATGATTGACGGCTGGAACTGGGCGGTAAGCTTAATATATAATTTATTGAGGTGATCTAGATGGCTTACGTTGAAGTGAATAGGGATAGCATAGCGAAGAATTCAAGAAGGATCGTGGAACTTGCCAGAAGTAATGGGGTTAAGGTCGCTGCAGTAACCAAAGTTGTTTGCGGAGATCCTGAAATAGCGAAGTCTTTACTTGAAAACGGAATCAAAGAAATTGGCGAATCAAGACTGGAGAATGTCGCGAGGCTGAAAAGCGCGGGCATGAATCCGGATTTCATTTTGCTCAGACTTCCAGAGAAATCGCGATTTCGGCAAGTTGTGGAGCTTGTTGATTCAGTGCTTGTCGGAGATCTTGAGAGTCTTTCCAGACTAAAAGAGATTTCATCTGAAACTGAGAAACAGCTGAAGTTCATATTTATGGTGGATACTGGAGACCTCAGAGAGGGAGTCATGTTTTATGATGCGGAAGCTGTCCTCGAGAAAGCATTCGAAATCGTCGGAAGAGACCTTGATGGAATCGGCACCAATCTTGGATGTTTTGGAGGAGTAATTGCAACTCCTTCAAAATTCGAAATCCTTCTCAATCTGGGCGAATCTCTGAGGAGGAATACCGGTTACTCAGTTAGGAGATACTCTGCCGGGAACACCGCTTCTTTACCCCTACTTGAAGAGAAAAATCTTCCAAAAGGCATAAATCACTTTCGACTGGGAGAGTCGATAATGTGTGGAACAGATGTTACGAACAACCGGAGAGTTCCGGGAACCCTACAGAACACATTCACTCTCGTAGGAGAGATTATTGAACTTGCAGAGAAGCCCTCCCTACCAATTGGCGATATTGGTCATGACGCTTTTGGTAGGATTCCAAGGTTTGAGGATAAAGGGAAGAGAATGAAGGCGATACTTGATCTGGGCGAGCAAGACGTGGTTCCCTCCGGATTGACGCCTTTAGTGAGAGGATGTGAAATAATTCATGCTTCTAGCGATCACCTAATACTGGATGTAACCGATTCCGAGAAGTCCTTCGCAGTTGGTGACTCGATTCCCTTCACGATGTCTTACGGAGCACTGCTGAGGGTTATGACATCCCCCTATGTGAGAAAAGTGTACCTATGATAAAGCGTCTCGAGAAGGCCGATCAGTTTAGGGTGATGGAAATCGTTGAGACAATATGGGAAGGGGATGATTACATTCCGCGAGTCTTTGAGAAGTGGGTTCATGATCCTTCATGTTACTTTATGGGACTCTGGAAGGGAGGAAGACTGATTGGTATAGACAACCTTAGGCTCTTCAGTCGCAAAGTGGGTTGGATGGAAGGAATGAGAATCGATCCGGCGTTTCAGGGAAGAGGGTACGGGAAGGAGCTGGGTGGAGAGACGTTGAAGCTTGCTGAAAGGCTTGGGCTCGAAAAACTCTATTTTGCGACTTATTTCGACAACACCGCTTCGATAAAGATGAACGAAGCCTTCGGGTTCAAACGCATAGCCGTCTTCACAAATCTCGAGAGAGAGATTGGTGAATCGACTTCCTGTTCCATTAACCTACTGGAAAGCGACGAAATCCCGGAAATCGATGATCATATAAGCGAAGACTGGATGTTCATTCCGAAGGAAGTCTTGAACAAGAGAAGGTTTCTAAACAATCCAGTGAAGCTTTTGGACGGGGCAAACTGGGCGACTGTTTCTAAGAACTCCAAGTCTAAGCGCTGCCTTGACATCAACTACATTGAAGTGGTTGACAAAGATAGTCTTGAGTATTTCTTGAAGGAGCTTGTTTGTTATGCGCAGGCGAAGGGTTTTGTCCGTATTCATGCTATGGCTAGTGAACTATGCGATCTGGGCCCCTTTCTCTCAAATGGATTCAGGCCTTTCGAGAGAACAGAGGATGTTTTTCTCTATTACGCCGATGTTTCTAGCCTGAGAGTCTGACTTTGATGAACTATTCTTGGTCGGATACATTGATTAATGCTTCATGATGATTTGATGCAATGCTAGTCATTTGAAGATGAGCTGTTGCGTAAGTTAGTGCGGAGTGGGCGGCTGTTGATGAATTCGGTTTGCACGCCGTTTCGTGTCTTTCTCGCGACCGGCAATTTTCGTCAAAGGGCAGGATTCGACGTCTCTCCATAATCACCAGGAAAGTCCTTGTATACGGGATAAATAAGGTTTTACTCTAGTCAGAAATCTCTGTTATGATTCCTGTATTGGAGTTCAGATCTGGATTCCTATGACTTCCATAAAGAACTATCAGAAGGCGAGGCGGAAGATGAAAGTCAATAGTGACAAGAGAATCCGACTGATGGCTATCGCGCTTATGACAACAGAACTCAACAGTAGCGAAAAGCAAAGGTCGCACAGGCACGATCCTCTCTATCTTGTGGCAAGGACTTCATTCTGGGCAAAAGGCTCCGCTTCCATGAACTTGAGAAACTACTGAGGGATGGTATTCCTTCCTATTTTCTCTTTACATGTATTTTGAGCCACTCATGGTCGGATCTCGAGCCCGTTGTCTTCCAGCCATTCCTCGAGAGATATGAACCAGGCCTGTGCAAGAGCGGTGTGAACACAGAACTTAAGCAAGTCGTAAAAACGGGAATTCTGGAAGAATTCTGCGAAAACCAGGCTTCAAGATGAAAGGAAATTGAAGAAGACGCTATCGTTGCTTTTGCAGGGAACACCATTAAGAGAACAATCTCAGGTTTTTCGGGAAAACTTGAAACAAATCTAGTTTTCTCTCCAAATCCGCTTTTTCCCGAACTTGTCTCCCTTGGTGCAGCAGGATAAGACGACCTATACTGTATTGCGAGATATCCAGGTAGAGTAACTTCGAAGTGGCCTTACGAACCAGGGTTCACGGCTCTCGATGAAGAATTCTCCAGTTACTCTGAAAATTATGTGTCAAGAATAGTCGCTTTTCACGAGTTCTGCCGCCCACTTATAGACCGCTTTCTTTCGCAAATTGTAGAACTGGTGAAAAAGCTCAGTGATACGCCTTTTGCAGTTGGACTTTCGGACTCTTGCGGAGAGAAGTATCTATCCCGGGAGGATATGTTCAGTGAGTTTATCAGCTATGGAACGATATTTGCCTGTCTACAAGAAGAATTTGAAGGGGAAGTTGCTCAAAGCTTCCATAAAACCATGGAAGGCAGAACGGGCTTCTACAAGTGCTTTAGGAAGGCTACTTCACGCTTACCCCATGACTTCAAGGGAAGGAAGCAAAATAACATCAGAAGATCTGCTTGTTGAAATCTTCGATTCTCTTGGATGACTGACCGCAGTTTCCCGACGAAGTTCCGAGAGTCATCAGAGGTGAATAAAGACCATTTGACCTTTCCACTAACCCTTCACAGAGCCTGCGAGAAGTCCTCTCAGGAAATACTTTCCGAGCAGTATGTAAACGATCAGCGTTGGGAGAGCCGCAAGCAGTGCTCCTGCCATCTGGACGTTCCATTCTACGACCTGACTTCCGGCTAGGTTAACGAGTGCAACAGTAATCGGTTGTTTTGTGGGATCGCTGGTTACTGTTACTGCAAAAAGGAATTCATTCCAGATATTCGTGAACTGCCATATTACAACGACGACAAAACCGGGGAGAGATATCGGGAATAGAACTTTCAAATACGTCTTGAATATCCCTGCTCCATCAATGTTGGCCGCTTCTATGAGCTCTGTTGGCACTTCACTGTAGTAATTCCTGAAGATCAGAGTCGTTATAGGCAGTCCGTATACTACATGAACCAGCACAAGCCCCCAGATCGAACCATATAGACCGATGTCCTGCAGAAAACGTATCAGTGGGAAAAGGATGCTCTGGTAGGGAATAAACATCCCGAAGAGAACTAGAGCAAACAACAGGTCGGAACCTCTGAATTTCAGTTTTGATAGAACATAACCGTTAATCGATCCTATGATCGCAGAGAGGAGCGTTGCAGGGATCACTAGCAAGAATGAATTTCTCAAGTTCGGGGCAAGACGCGCAAAGGCCTTCGCAAACCCGTCAAACGAGAACGAGTTAGGAGGAAACCACATCCTCTCAAGTCCAACTTCTCTGAGCGGTTTTAGGCTGGTAGCCAGTAGAACGTAGATCGGCATCAGAAAGAACAATGCAAAAATCGTAAGAAGGATATAGATTAGAATTCTCTTGATCATATCCTCTTCTCCTTTCTGAAAGACGAAGCCAGGTAAGGAATGATGACAACAGCTACCATCAGAAGCATCACAATGGCTATTGCCGATCCGGTGGCGTATTTGTTTGCCCTGAAAGTAGTCTCAAACATGTAGATGGCAGGCACATCGGTAACATTATTCGGGCCACTGCCTGTCATAGCGTATACCAGGTCGAAGATTTTCAGTGAGATATGGCCGAGAATAATCATGGCACTTAACGTAATTGGCCGCAGAATTGGGAACTTGATTCTCCAGAAGATCTGCCATCCAGTCGCACCATCCACTTCGGCAGCTTCAACCAGATCTTGAGCTATCCCACGAAGTCCTGCAAGGTACATCGCCATTGTATAGCCGGACATTTGCCATATTGCAGCGATTATAACCGGAGTCAAAGCTACGTTGAAGTTAAGAAAGCTTTCAGTGCTTGTGAACCATTTCCATTGCAGGAAGTCCAGTCCTACTATATCGAACAGAAGATTCATACCCTGCGGACTCGCCGGAAGAATCCCAGGAGCAAATATCCATCTCCATACGGCTCCAGTTACAACGAAAGAAAGAGCCATAGGGAAGAGATATATGTTCCTGAATATGCTCGACCCTTTCATGTTACGGTCCACCAAAATGGCAAGTATTATACCTAGTATGAGGCAGCCCAGAATGAAAAAAAGAGTGAAGTAAAGGGTGTTCCACAGATCCGTCTGGAATCTGGGGTCTTCAAATAGCCTTAAATAATTCTTTAATCCGACGAACTCGAATTCTCCCTTGAGTAATCTTGAGAAACTATTCCAATTGGAAACTGATGTCCTGGCCGTCCAGCCGATGAAGAAGTAGACGAAAATCCCTATAGCTGTGAAAGTAGGCGAAAGAATCAGGAAAGAGATGATTCCTCGTTTTGTCTTTCTCTTGATCTAGAACACCCCCAAAGAACGGGGCCCGCTAATTGCAGGCCCCTATTGTCATATTAATCAATATAGTCTTCAGCGGCGCTCTCTATGGCTCTCATGAAAGCGGCCCTGTCTTTCGTGGTTATGAAGATATTGACAGCATCGTTCAGCTCAGTTACGAAGCCTTCTGGTGCTGCCGATCCGTGCGCGATAGAAGGGCACAGAGCGTTGGTAGAAAAGTCCTCCATCGACCATGTAAGATAAGGATCGTAGAGCGATTTGTCCGCATCCAATCTTGCCGGAATGGATCCCTTTATTGGGTTGAAGGCATCCTGACCTTCGACTGAGGCAACTATTTCGAGCCATTTAAGAGCATTTTCTCTGTTTGGTGCGTTCTTCGGCAGACCGAAGGTATCGGTAACTACCATGAAGGAACCTTCAGTACCTGGAACTGCCATCCAGCTGAACTCAACACCCGGTGTCCAGCCTAAAGTTTTCAGGTATCCTTCTGCCCAGTCTCCCATTACGTTGAAGGCCGCTTTGCCGTCGAAGACCATTCTGGTTGCGTCCTGCCAGGTGAGAGCTGCGTGGTCTTCGTTCACATACTCGATAAGTTCTTCGAAGATCACAATGGCTCTTTCGACACCGGTGTCAGAGAAATCGGTCGTCCCGTTCCAAAGTCCATTGTATTTTTCCGGGCCCAGAGCAGAGAGCAAAACAGTCTCAAACAGATGACCCGCTTCCCATTTGTCCTTGTCTCCAAGGGAGAGTGGAATATAACCTGCTTCCTTGATCTTTGCACATACTTCAAGGAATCCCGGCACATTGCTAGGTACTTCATCGATTCCAACCTTGTCGAGGATTTCGTTGTTAATGAAGACTACATTTCCCCTGTGTACGTTTACGGGAATCGAGTAGACTTCTCCTTCATAGCTACAGATTGTCATAATGTCTTCTGGGAATTTGTCGACAATTCCCCAGCTCTCCAGAATGTCGGTGAGTGGCTCCATCATACCGGTGATCACATACGTGTCGATGAGTTCCATACCCCCGTGAACTTGAAAAGAGTCAGGAGGATTCCCACCCAGCATTCTCGTTTTCAAGACAGCTTTTGCGTTTGTGCCGGCTCCACCAGCGACGGTTGCGTTAATTATCTCGACATCGGGATACTTGCTTCTAAAGACCTCGTAGATGGCAGCAAGTCCTTCCTCTTCTCCTCCGCCTGTCCACCAGCTGAAAATCTCCACACTTCCCGAGGCAAAGAGCAGACTAACGGATAAAAGAAGGACTGCAAAAAGACACTTTTTCATCAAAACACCCCCTGTTTGTTCGGCTTTTCGCCGTGCGATAGTCTTGCTTTTCCCCAGACCGAATGAGAACCCACTTAAGATTATACTACTGTTAACATTTCACTAAGCAACTCTTAGGAACAGAAGCCAGTGATTATTCGGGCAATAATGACCTCACTTCTTTACATCCTGCTCTTTGAGTTACTCCTTCGGGCTGAGGTCTAGTCTATCGGGCGATTTTTTCTCGGGCATAGATTTTCTTCGGAAGTGCGGGAGTGGTATCATTTACTTATAAACAACTAGGAGGGATTGGTTTGTCGGCAGTCAATATAAGCATAATCGGTGCGGGAAGTGCGGTGTTTTCTCTCAGGCTGGTCAGTGATCTCTGCAAGACGAGAGGCCTTCATGGTAGCAGGATAACATTGATGGACATTGATGAGGGAAGGCTTGCTGCCGTTCAGATCCTTGCATCAAAGTTTGCAGAAGAGATGGAGACAAGTCTCCAGTTTTCCAAGACTGTAGAGTTGGAAGAAGCAATAGAGGGAAGCGATTTTGTGATTAACTCAGCACTGGTTGGAGGACACGCTTTCCTCGAAAGAGTAAGGTCAATCGGCGAGAAGTACGGCTATTGCAGAGGGATAGACACCCAAGAGTTCAACATGGTCTCAGATTACTATACTCTGACTAACTGGAACCAACTCTCGTACTTCTTAAAAATCGCGGAAATGATGGAGAAGCATGCACCGAATGCATGGCTTCTTCAGGCAGCCAATCCGGTTTTCGAGGGTACAACTCTGATAAGAAGGCACTCGAGAATTAAAATGGTAGGATTCTGCCACGGCCATTACGATGTTCTGGAGGTTGCCGAGACGCTTGGAGTAAACAAAGCTGAACTTGACTGGCAGGTTGCAGGCGTAAACCACGGGATATGGCTAAACAGGTTTAGGAGAAACGGGGAGGACCTCTATCCTTTGTTTGAGGATTACGCGTCAAGTTATGAATGCAATAAGTTCAAGCCATCAAATCCCTTCAATGTCCAGATGTCCCCTGCGGCTCTAGATATGTATTCATTCTACGGTTTGGTTCCGATCGGAGATACCGTACGAAATAGCGGGTGGAAGTATCACTACGACCAGCAGACTCTTGAGAAGTGGTATGGTAGTCCTTGGGGTAGTCCGGATTCCGAACCTGGCTGGAAGTGGTACAGAGAGCAGCTAGGAGAGGTTACTGGTGCGACTCTTGCTCTTGCAAAGGCAATCGAGCAGTTTCCCGATGTGAGTCTGGAGAAGCTGATAACTGAGGGTTCGAAAGGTCTGTCCAGTGATTTCACGAGAGAGGCTGATCAACTTTACGACAAAGATTCGATGAGTGGTGAACAGCATATCCCCTTTATTGACGCAATTGCAAATGGGAATTCGGCAAGATTAGTTGTGAACACTCTGAATGAAGGTGTAATAGAGGACATTGATGACGATGTTGCAGTTGAAGTTCCTGCGATAGTAGACAAAGATGGAATTCACGTAGAGGAGATTGATCCGGTATTGCCCGATAGAGTCATTCAGTGGTACTTGAAGCCAAGAATACTCAGGATGGAGTGGGCTCTCGAAGCGTTTATGGAGAAGAATCCCGATCTTATCGTCGAGATTCTTCTGAAAGATCCTAGAACAAAATCTTTCGAGCAAGCAAGAGCGGTTGTTCAAGAGATATTCGATTCAGAAGGATATAGTAAATAGAAAGACGGGTCATTTTTCGGAACCGGGAAGGGTTCTCATGATCTGTTTTGTAGATCCCAATATCGGTCAACCGCTTTTTCATTGAAGGAGCGAAATGATTCTTGCGAATTGGAAAAGCTCGAGCTCTGTGGAGTGAAGAAATCTGACAGCTAATATACGTTGTCCCTGGGCTGAAGTGGATGATGCGTACATCAAATACCACGATACTGAATGGGGTGTTCCCGTTCGTGAAGACAAGAAGTGGTTTGAGTTTCTTGTTCTAGAAGGAGCTCAGGCCGGTCTCAGTTGGCGCACAGTGCTAAGAAAAAGAGAAAGTTACAGGGAGGCCTTTGAAGGTTTTGATCCTTGTATTGTTGCAAAGTTTGATGAGAATGAAATAGAGAAGCTAATGGCAGATTCCGGAATAATCAGAAACCGAAGAAAGATAGAATCGGCTATTAACAATGCAAAGAAATTCCTTCAAATTGAAGTGGAATTTGGCACATTCGATAGATTCATTTGGAGTTTTGTTGATTACAAGCAGGTAGTGAATGCCTGGACCAGTGTCTCAGAAATCCCTGCCGTTAGTAAAAAAGCTCATCAAATTTCGCGTGCTTTAAAAGAGAAGGGCTTTAGTTTCGTTGGGCCAACAATCGTCTATGCCCTAATGCAGGCAGCCGGCTTGGTGAACGATCATCTTGTATACTGCTTCAGGTATACAGAAGTCTAAACCCAGATTGAGAATTCTCATCTTCCTTCATCATTAGATGTTATAATATCACTTGCTTATGTAGATAGCTACGTGGGGTGATCAAAATGAGCTGGCTTCATACAGAAGAAATTTTTGCCCTAATAGACCTGCTTGATTCCAGAAATAGTTCGTACGAAGAGAAAGCGAGCAGAATCTTTGGTTCGCCGCTTGCGAAAATGTTTGGGTAGCATCGGAAATCTTGCTCCGGTAGGAATGAAAATGGCTACTGAAATAGAGAAAGAGCTGGGTAGGGAAAGACTTATTGCTACTGTGGGTGATACTGTTGCCTTCCTAAAAACCTACCAGGAGGTAGCATTGAAGAAATCCTACTACCTCCTGGAAGACGAGACCTTTCTTATATTGGAGAAACTTCTTGGAATTTAGTTTGCTCACAGCTTTGAAGCAAAAGCCTTTCCGAATTCTCTACAGTCGTTAAGGCTGAGGTCATCTGGAGACCAAAGTTTCTTCAAACCGGGTTGTATGATCTCAAATCCGGTTTCTTCCACCATTTTGCCGAGAACATCTATTGACTCGCCGCTCCAACCGTATGTACCGAATACAGCTGCTTTCTTGTTCTTAAAGGCGAGACCCTTCACTTCATGAAGCATACCTGACAACGGTGCGAGAATTCCCTTGTTCACGGTTGGAGAACCAAAAAGAACGGCCTTTGACTTAAATATCTCTGTCACAATGTCGTTCTTGTCTATCTTTCCCGCGTTGTAGAGTTTGACTGGCGTGCCGTTGCTCGCTCTGCCAATGCCTTCAGCAATAGCTTCGGCCATCTTTTTAGTGCCTTCCCACATTGTGTCGTAGACAATGGTTACTTGGTCTTCCTGGTAATTATTCGCCCATTTCATGTAATTCTCCACTATTTGGACTGGATCTTTTCTCCAGATCACTCCGTGGCTTGGACAGATCATGTTCAGTGGAAGATTGAAGGACAGGACTTCTTCTATCTTTCTTACAACGAGCCTACTGAAAGGAGTGAGAATATTAGCGTAATACTTGATCGCTTCTTGATAAAGTTCGGCCTGGTCTACAAGATCGTTATACAGGAGTTCAGTGGCATAGTGCTGCCCAAACGCGTCGTTGCTGGAAAGAATCGCATCACCATCCAGGTACTCAAACATCGAATCTGGCCAGTGAAGCATCGGTGCTTCCACGAAGGTAAGAGTCTTCTTGCCAAGACTCAAGGTGTCACCTGTTTTTACCGTGACAAAATTCCAATCTTCATGAAACTGTCCCTTCAGAGATTTTATTGCGTTTTCCGTACAGTAAATCGGGATGTTCGGAGTCTCTCTCATCAATGCCACAAGTCCACCGCTGTGATCAATCTCTCCATGATTCGCTATCACGTAGTCAATCTCTGCGAGATTTATAACTTTCTTTAGGTCCTCAACAAACTCCTCTGCAAAAGGGGCCCAGACTGTATCTATAAGGGCTGTCTTCTCGTCTTTTACTAGATAAGAGTTGTAACTCGACCCTCTGTGAGTCGAATAATCTTCTCCGTGAAACTTTCTTAGTTCCCAGTCAATCTTGCCGACCCAAGTTACACTATCGGTGATCTTCCTTCCCATATGAACACCTCCCATATTCACTATAACTCTACCAAAATTGGCCGATTTTATCCGTAACATTTGTTACATATTCCCTGAGGGAGCTACGTACCGAAGTCTTCGCTTGAAGCAACTCTGAGAGAAGAGATCTTGTGATGGTAACGATAGTCAAACCATAGATGATGCCAACACTTTTCAAAAATCAAGTCCTAGAAATCGGACCCTAATCTGAACGTTTGAATTTCAATCCAGCTATATAGTGACAGTCTGTTCTTCAGGCTTGCTTAATGCCAGTTGGTTGAATTGCTATAGACTAGAAGTATTTGATTGTGCGTGATATTCTTGAAATGAGAATTAAATTCAGGTTCATAAGTTCGGTTCATGCGATAGAAGAGAATCATCCTGGGAAGGATAAACGAGGACAATTCATTTATTATGGGAGTGTTTTGGTGAAGGAACGTATCACATATCTGTTTGATCTTGACGGTACGCTAAGCGCTGTTTCTGATGAGGATTTCGCAAGGCGTTATCTTCAACTTGTTTCCAGCTCAGCCGAAGGAAGAGTCGTCCCAGAAAAACTCATAACTTCTTTGGAGGTCGCGCTAAAAGCTCTTTTTGGTGATAGAGACAACTTCAAGAATAATTATGACCTTTTTATGGAGAGGTTTGTTGAATCGATGAATGACCATGATCGAAATTGGTTTGAACAGTTTTTCGATGAGTTCTACGACGGTGAATACAACAGATTGAAAGAGCTAGTAGTGCCTCGAGAGAATGTAGTAAAGGTGTTGAAGGATTTGAGAAAGGCTGGGAAAGGAATTATCATCGCGACAAATCCGATTTTTCCGGAAAAGGCTATCAACAAAAGACTTGAGTGGGTTGGAGTGGATAAGAAGTTCTTTGACTACGTGACGACCATGGAAAACTCCCACTACGTTAAGCCCGATGTAAGATACTATCGGGAGATTCTGGAGGTCAACGGTCTGGAGGCAAGAAACTGTGTCATGATCGGAAACGATATGAGCATGGACGGTGTTTGCTCAACTGCTGGAATCGAATACATCGATGTCTCTTCAATTCAGTCTATCTGGAAAACAACCTAGACTGTACTCCCGCCATTAGTTCTGCCGTGAATCTCGAGATCAGGTGAAGGACATCCGCCCTGTCCTGAGCGCTTTCTATGAAATCGTACCTGTTACCGTCAATAATTAGCTTTCTGCAAAATGTAACTCTCTCTATCCAGTCATCGTATAACTCGTTGAGTCTTTCAATATAATCTTCGCTTACATCGCTCTCAAAACCTCGACCTCTCTTCTTTATCCTTTTCATCAACACGTTCTTCGAGCATTTTATATAGACTATTCCTTCGGGAGTGGTTAGATGATCCGAAAGTGTCTCATAAGTGTCAAGATAGAGCCTCCAGTCTCTTTCGTTGATGTAGCCCATAAGTTGTAGGTTGCGGGCGAATATTTCCACATCTTCGTATATCGTTCTGTCCTGTAAAATCACCGCACCCTCTGTCACAACCCTCTTGAGGAAATCAAAGCGTTTGATAAGAAAGAACAGCTGCGAATGAAATGCCCAGCTTTTCATATCGGAGTAGAAGTCTTCAAGAAAAGGGTTTTCATCAACGGCTTCGTAGACCCCTCTGAACCCAAGTTCCTCCTCCAGCAAATTAGTAAGTGATGATTTTCCAGCTCCGATGTTCCCGCATATTCCCAATATCATAAGATCGCCTCGATTCTCTCAAAAACCCTCTTGAGGTCTTCGGGATTTCTAACAAAGTCGATGTTCGAAGTATCAATTTTCAGAACCTGGCTTTCGGCCACGTCCTTCATGTAATTCTCATAAGCATCACTTAGCATCGAGATATAAGTCCTGTCCATTCTTCTCTCGAACGGTCTATCTCTAAGAGCAATTCTATTCATTAGAGTATCAACGTCAGCGTATAGATAGACTATAAGGTCTGGATGAAGAACCTGCTCTTTCAGAGCATTAAAGATCTTCTCATACAGTCTGAGTTGTTCCCCCTTGAGGTTAAGAGACGCAAATAAATGATCCTTTATAAAAGCATAGTCAGAGACAACTCCCTGTCCCTGCGAAGCTGCCTTTTTGACGTTCGACTGCTGATCAAACCGACTTATCAAGAAAAAGAGCTGAGTTTGAAAAGCCCATCTTTCCATATCTTCATAGAAACGAACTAGAAATGGATTTTCTTCGACAACTTCCAACACAGTTGGCATAGTGTATTTTCGAGAGAGAGTCTGGACAAGGGTTGTCTTACCGACTCCTATTACTCCTTCCACAGAAACATACTTTCCGCTTAATTTAGAAAACATCATCTAGATTCACTGCTCCAATTCTGAAAGACATGATGGAAAATTCGCCTCCAAACAGTGCCAATTGTTTTCATAAAGAAGAAACTTACCGATCGCGTAAATATCGACAGTTTAATCAGCTATTTCTATTCTGAATTCTCTCCGATGCCCTGAGTCCGTCGAAAAAGGGTTTCAAATAGTTCAGAACGGGTTCTAGGTAATAATGAACAGTTTCGTGATAACCGGGAACAGATAGTACTATTGAATCCCCGATTGTTCCTGCTCCAACCCGGTATAGGCACAGAGAAGGGTCGGCGACTATAGCATTCCTGAGCATTGCCGTCTCAATTCCTGTTGCCCTTTTATCCACAAGAGACAAGACAACCTCGGGTCCTATGTCTTCCCTGTGAAGTCCCGTTCCTCCAAGAACGAGAACCATGTCATTTGAACAGGAATCGGCATATATTGCTTCTTTAAGATCGCTCATCACTGGGTCGACATCAGTAGAACCTGTGTACCTAAAACCATAATCTTCGAGAATCCTTTTAGAGATCTCTATTGATTCAGCGATTTCATCGAAAAAACCAGACTCAAGTATTCTTATTATCTTACAGCTGTACATACCACACCTCCGGGTTTACTTGAAGAAGACATAGGTGGATATCGGTTCAAGTGTCACTTTGCCTGAGAGTCTTTCAAGCGAGGCTTCCGAGACTCTAACTCCGTCTGATGCGAGATTCCAACTTTCATCCGGGAGGGTTATCTCAGCGGGTTCAAGATTGCCGTTGAAGATTACTAGTATTTCCTCCCACGAATCGCCGGCCGACTTTCCATTTATGATGAATGCAACTATGTTTCTTGGTGCGTCAAGGAATGTCAGGTTGCTGCGGATCTGCTCAGATGAAGTCATCCTGAAGGCTGGATGGTTTTTTCTCAGGGCTATTATATCCTTGTAATAGGTGAAAAGATCAATAAACTCGGCCTTCCTTGAATAATCCATTTTGTTTATCTCAACTCCGGCGTTATAGCTGTTTTCGTTCCCATACTTCGTACGCGCGAAATCCACTCCACCATGAAGGAAGGGAATCCCTTGTGAAAGAATTACTATTGCATTTGACAGCTTTTGCGCACTCAACAATAGATCTCTTGGAGCATCTGGCATTGCGGCACTATTCTTGTCCCACAAGGTCTGATTATCGTGGGCCGAAACGTAGTTGATAGTCTCTGCTGGATCATCAGCAAAGTCTTTTATGTCGTTGCTATATTCAATGCTCCCCACGATACCACGCATTATCCTCCGCTCTTTTGCCCTGCTTCCAAGGGCAAAGCCCTTTATCTTCTCATCGAAAACACTTCCTCGGATAGCGTCTCTCAGGTTATCGTTAAACACGCTTACCCCGGTTCCCTTCTGATCGCCCTTTCCAAAAGTTATTGTGGCTCCCCATCCGCCCCACGGCTCGCCGTAGAGGAGAATCGATTCATCGATGGCATGAAGCTCCCGGTCTATTGCAAGAATGGTCTCTCTGTCCATTAGGCCCATAAGGTCGAATCTGAACCCATCGATTCTATATTCATTGACCCACATCTTCAGAGTATCGAGAATGTGCTTCCTCATCATCGGTCTTTCGGTAGCTATCTCATTACCGACTCCTGTTCCGTTCAAATAAGCTCCAGTTCTATCTGTCCTGTAATAGTAAAAGGGAACCGTTTGATCAAAGGGTGAAGAAGAGCCAGTTGCTGCCGTGTGATTAAATACGGTATCGAGAATGACTCTGATCCCGTTTTCGTGGAATTTCTCTATCATGATCTTCGACTCGATTATTCTGCTAAGAGGATCGGAAGGATCGATACTGTAATGGCCCTCAGGAACCATGTACAGATAAGGATCATAGCCCCAACCGTACTGTCCGTCTTCTCCTTCGATGATGTAATGAATGTCGTTGAAGGGCATTATGTGTACATGTGTTACGCCAAGTTCAGTAATGTGATCCAATCCGACAGACACTCCCTCAGGGCCTGTTCTGCCCGTTTCTGCCAGTCCGAGATACTTGCCCTTATGCTCTACAGTTGTATCCAAATCGGAGGTCATGTCCCCAACATGAATCTCGTATATTATTGCGTTCTCAGGGTTCTCGAAGAGTGGGATTTTATGATCTTTCCAACCATCGAAAGCAGCCTTTTCAGGATCTATTACGACTGACCTCTCACTGTTTTTTGTTACCGCACGGGAGTAAATATCCACAGTATTTCTTTCCTTGCCATAAGAAAAAAACTTGTACCTGTAGGCTTTAAGATGCTGATCTCCTTCAACGACTGCTTCCCATACTCCGGCTTCTCCTCTAGTCATGGGAATTTCGACGTAACCATCGGAATAAAGGTCTTCAAACAGAAGCACCGATGCTGAAGAAGATACGGGCGACCAGACTCTGAAAACAGTCTCGCTCTTTGAGTAGATTGCTCCGAGCTGATTTCCGTAGAAGAATTGCGGGTCATCAAGCGCCTTCCTGACAATGATCTCACTTGAAAGGAAGCCTTCTATCTTCAGGGAAAGCTCTTCACTAACACATTCTGCAGAAAGAGGTTTCGCCAGCTTTATCTTAACGTAGTTAGTAACGGATACATCAGTTGGATCCGCCTTTTCGAAGGTTTCAATCTCAATGAGAGAACCGTTCACCAAGACTTTTGGAGTTACGGTCTTGGTGTCAACAGGAGCTGAAAGCGATGCAAATATCTCGCTCAGTGAATCCAGAAAAGCTATCTTGACTCTTGGAGTAAGATCTATCTTCTCTGGACTGATCAGAAACTCTTCTTCACCTTCGATTACCCAAATTTCGGCCACGCCTGATTCGGGAATGTCGACAAATCTATCGGTGGTAACATCTTTCTTTTCCCACTCTCTGAGTCTTACTATAAAGCCAACTCTAGAGTGTTTTTCGTCAAGTTTGACGGTTGCAGACACTCCAAAATCATCTGTTCCGTCGAAAGCATATGATTTTCCATCCATACTTTTCGGCTTATCCGGCCAAATCCAGAGATTCCAGCCATCATAGTTTTCGTCGTACCTGTGATAATGAACAATCAATACAGTTCCTGCATCATAATCTGCTGCGTTTTTTCCCATACTTTCTCCCGTAAAAGCAAAAATCGTTGTTCCGAAGATGATGAACAAGAAGAACAACACCTTTTTCATTATAATGCCTCCCTTAATAGAGTGGGGTTACAATGAAGCCACTTATCCTTCTTCCATATTCATATTCGAAAAGAGTCTCGTTTCCGTCTCGACCTCTGATCCTGAGATAACCGCCTCTGGGATCAAGGTAGCTTTCCCACAGATAATCGTAATCAAAAGAAACTTGACGGGAACGATCAAGTGTAACAAATATTTTGAGCTGTTCCTGCATTTCTAGAACACCTTCAGATGCAAAGAGAAAAAGGCCTTCATCCAGACTACTTTCCGCTCTGGAGACGATTGATAGAGTAGAACCGTCGAAACGCCCACCCTCTGAGGCAGTAAAACAATCATGGCGTACTCACCATTATCGAAAATATCTATTTCGGATATGACCAATTTCGCGTCAGGCATCGCATGACTCTGTAGCAATTGCTTTGTTTCTGCTTGCTGAACATCTTCCTGAATTGTCGCTTTAACTATGTCCAGCTCTTCATCCCAAACTCCGAGAGCTTTTTTGGAGGCGTACTCTTCCGAAATGGACAGATCGATTTCTCCTTCGCCGGCTGCTCGTCCGAGCCCGTTGGAAACAATGATCGACTGAATCAAATAGGATTCCCCTTCAGGTTGAATCCAGATGTAAGCAGCAGAACCTTTTGACGAAGAGGCTCTTTGAACCGTAGCTTGAAGTCCAATCGTGCTTCTCAAGAACGACAGAAGTCTTTTGCTGTAGAGCTTTGACGAGTCATATTGCGAAATGTCAAGCCCGGCAAGCACGAACGGTGCCTTCTCTCATAATTAAGAGATCGAAATTATTCTCTGTACCGACTATTAGTCCTGAAAACCCTGATAATGTGGCATCAAGTGAGACATAGTGGAGTTCGTCCATAATCAACGAATCTGCCAGAATGGTCAAAGGAGAAAGGCAGGCAACGAGAACGAGAAAGAATAGAGACATCAGAGACGCTGAACTCCATAATCTCTTTTCAACCAAATAACACACCTCCCATCACTGGTCAAAAAAAGTATATCATCACGGCCTTGTGAAAAATGAATCTTGAAACTTCCTTCAAAGAAGTAATGGTTCGACTCATTCCAGTTATGATTGAGAGCTTTTGTCTGCTGAAAAAAGCCGCGAGCGCCAGATGAAAGAGAAGATGAGTACGGGAATCGTCCAACCCAAATAATTAAAAGCAATGTCGATTGCGTCAAAATACCTGTATGGAGATAGAATCTGGAGAAACTCGAGGATAATCGGACCTATAATGAGAAATAAAAAAAGCGAAATTCTTATCAGCCCTTTCACTCCAATCTTTGAACAAAGAAGAAAAAGGAGTCCTCCGAAGAAGAAACCGATAAAATGGAGAAATTTGTCGCTTCCAGCTGCAAAGCTGGGCGCACCCGGTCTTAAATAAAAGAATACCGTTGCCACCATATACATGATTGACAGTACAATTACCAGAATTCTCTTCATAACCAAGATTATGCTTGCCCTGGACACGAAAGTCAATGAGATTCATTTTGGAATCAGAAAACTCTCGAGTTGAAAAGCTTGTCTTTCTTTACTATAATGAAGTGTATTGTAAATTGAGAGGAGGACACGACTCATGTCCAAGGTTTGCGAAATATGTGGCAAGGCACCAACTACAGGAAATATGGTCTCCCACTCAAATAAAAAAACCAAGCGCTGGTGGAAGCCGAATGTTCAAAAGGTACGCGTCATGATTGACGGCGAGGTGAAAAGAGTAAGAGTTTGTGTGAAGTGCCTCAAAGCTGGAAAAGTGACGAGAGCAATATAGGTGGAGCGCGCGAGGCGCGCTTTTTTCGCTAAGAAGGCATGTCATGAATAGTCGAAAGACCTTCGCTTTGATCGATCTGTCTGCTTACAAGCAGAATCTTCTTTATTTGTCAAGGAAGGCATTTCCGGCGAAGTTGATGGCTGTTGTGAAAGCTGACGCTTATGGTCACGGCGCAGTGGAGTTATCGAAGGCCGCTCGGGATATCGGCATTGAGCGGCTAGCCGTTGCTTTTCTTGAGGAAGGTATCAAGATTCGAGAAGGTGGGGTCAATCTGCCAATTCTTGTATTGAACTATGTGGACAGACACGAAATTCCCATTGCCAGGAAATTCGGCTTGACTTTAACTCTTTGCTCATTTGGTCAGCTTGAAGAAATCGTCGACCTCGAGGTGCCGCTTCCAGATTTTCATATTGTTGTGGACACAGGAATGAGGCGTCTCGGCATGGAGTGGGAGGACTCGTTGCGGTTATATGAGTCGGCCGTATCGAAAGGAATTAGAATCACCGGTGCATACACGCATTTCGCCACTGCAGATGAGAAAGAGAGTGAGTTTGTGTCTGAGCAGAAGGATTCTTTTGACAGATTTCTAGCTGGCTTAGGGGAAATACCATTCGGCAGCTTCGAAAGTCACATATCTAACAGCGCCGGAACTATTTTTCTCGATAACTCGAGATACGACTATGTGAGAGCGGGAATTGCCACTTATGGTCTGCAACCCTCGATTATTGTAGATAATAACCTCATGCCAGTACTTGAGTGGAAGACCTGCATCTCCTATTTGAAGAAGATACATGCTGGTTATTCGGTTAGTTATGGTAGGACCTTCGTTGCCAACCGCGATATGCTGGTGGCAACTATTCCGGTTGGTTATGCCGATGGTTACAGCAGACTGCTATCAAACAAGGGTTATGTTATCATTGCGGGCAAGAGGTGCAGGATTTTAGGTAGGGTTTGCATGGATCAATTTGTGGTCGATGTCGCTCACATAGAGAGAAAGATCTCCGTAGGAGATGAAGTGGTTATCATTGGTTCTCAGGAAGGGGAGAGGATCACGGCTGAGGAGATGGCAGATCTTTGTGGAACCATCAACTACGAGGTTGTCTGCTCGATCTCTTCAAGAGTTCCAAGGATCTATCGGAAAGGAGAAAAGTGATGAAACTCCGCGATATTATTGGGAATGAGATTTTGAATCAGATAAATGCTGATCAGGATAAGACCAACAAGGATGGATTTCCCTTTGTTTCAGATCTGCGTCCGGGAAGTTCCGTTCTATCTGTTTTCAAAGTGCATTCGAAGAGAATTCAGGAGGCTCGAGACGGGAAGAAATTCTTGCTCCTCACTCTCTCCGATAAGACAGGCGCTATCAGAGCTATAGATTGGTTCAATGCAGAACAAAACGACAGCGCTTTGGAACAGGGAACTGTTGTAAGAGTTTCGGCCCGTGTAGTTGTCTATGAAGACAGGCAGCAGCTTAACCTTGATTCGGAAGGGATTCAGGTTCTCGAGATTGGACATTACGATCCCGAAAGGTTTATGGCTGTAACAACAAAGGATATCCCTCAGATGTACGACGATCTTCTCAGTTTTATCAACAATATAAGCGACCAGCACATCAGGACGCTGCTTAAAGAGATTTTTGAGAACGACAAGAAGTTCATCGAGAAGTTCATAATCTCACCCGCTGCGTCGAAGGTTCATCATGCGTATAAGGGAGGCCTTCTGGAACACACAATGTCAGTTGCAGAACTGTGTGCCTTTTTCGCAATGAAGTACAATGAATCTGTAGACAAAGATCTCTTGATAGCCGGCGCCTTACTACATGATGTTGGCAAAGTCTACGAATATTCTGTCACTTCGTCAGGAATTGACAGGACCAATGACGGTGAACTGGTCGGGCATATCGTGATGGGCATAGAGATGATCGGCAGAGCTATTTCTAGGATTCAGGGCTTTCCGCGCTATCTTCAAACAGAGATCAAACATCTTCTTCTTTCTCATCATGGAGAGATGGAGTGGGGTTCTCCCGTTATTCCAAAAACGACAGAAGCAATTGTCCTTCACATGGCCGATGATCTGGATTCGAAGGTTGCTCAGTTTCGAGAGATAGAAGAGAGAGAATTTAATGGTTCTACATCTTCCTGGAGCAACTATGACCGGTTCCTAAATAGAAGAGTATTCATGAAGAATCGAAGATCGGGCGACTGAAGAAGTAGGAGTGATATCTTGCCAGATAAGCTTGTAATCGTTGAATCGCCAGCAAAGGCGAAGACAATTGGTAGATACTTAGGAAAGAACTACGAAGTAACCGCTTCAAAGGGACACGTCAGGGATCTGCCGGAATCAAATTTGGGATTGAATCCTGATACATTTGAGCCGACATATGAGGTTTTGAAAGGTAAGGAGAAGGTAGTTCAAGAACTTGCGAAGAAATCCAAAGGTAAGAAAGTCTTTCTTGCTTCTGACCTTGACCGCGAAGGCGAGGCGATCGCTTGGCATATTTCTGAGCTTCTGGGTCTTCCTCGAAACGAAAAGAATAGAATAGTCTTCAATGAGATTACTGAGTCGGCAATAAAAAGCGCAATACTGGATCCGAGAGAAATAGATATGTCGAAAGTCGAGGCTCAGGTGGCCAGGAGAGTTCTCGACAGGATTGTGGGTTATAAGATCAGTCCAATTCTCTGGAGAACGATGACAAAGGGATTGAGTGCCGGAAGAGTTCAGTCTGTAGCCTTGAAGTTCATGGTCGAGCTTGAGAAGAGGATAGCTGTCTTCGTACCACATAAATTTTTCAAAATCTTTGCCCAGGTCGGCGAAGATCGATTCTCTCTTTCGAAAATTGATGGCAAGAAGTTCAACAATAAATCTATAACAAGCGAAGAAAAGAGAGATGAGATAATAAATGAACTCTCAAAAGCCAATCTGCATGTAAAAGATGTTAGAAAGCGTACTTCGAAAAGAAACGCTCCGATGCCATTCATTACATCAACTCTTCAGCAAAGCGCTATTGGCGAGCTCGGTTGGAGTGCAAGTAAGACAATGAAGATTGCTCAGCAACTATATGAGGGAATAGAAACTGATAATGGCCAGATGGCCTTTATCACATACATGAGAACTGACTCGACGAGAATTTCGAGTGTGGCCAGAGAAAAGGCTGTAGAGATCATCAACAGCAAATTTGGAAAGGAATACATTGGTCCCGTAAGATCTGCCGGGAAGGGAAAGAAAATTCAGGATGCCCATGAAGCGATAAGGCCCACTTATCCCGAAAACGATCCAGACACGGCGAAGAAGCTTCTATCCGGGGATAATCTGAGGCTATACACGCTTATATGGAATAGGTTCATAGCTTCTCAGATGGCTAGTGCAGAATATGCTGTGACAGATGTTCAGCTAGAGGACGAGAACGAGAAGTATATCCTCAGCTTAACCGGTGAACGAAGACTGTTCGATGGCTTTGAAAGAATTATCTCGAGATCATCGAAGAGTGAGATTGGTCGCGATTACAAGAAGGGGGAAGAGATCAAGCCTTCCAAGATCGAATTCGAGGAAGATACAACCAAGCCGCCCTCCAGATTTAGCGAAGCTTCGCTAGTAAAAGAACTCGAGAAGAGAGGAATCGGTCGTCCTTCAACTTATGCGACAATAATCTCCACACTACTGGACAGAAAATACGTACTTCGACAATCTAGAGAGCTTAGGCCAACATTACTAGGTTCGATTGTAAATGAGTTTCTCAATGATTATTTTCCCGATGTTGTCGACACGAATTTTACCGCAAATATGGAGGAAGAACTTGACGATGTAGAAAATGGCGCCAAAAAGTGGCAGGATGTTGTCCAGGGCTTCTATGGTGGCTTCAAGACGGATCTTGATCAGATTGACAAGAAGATCAAGAAGGGGGAGCTTAGAATTGAGTTCCTGACAGACAAAGAATGCTCTTGTGGCGGCAATTTCAAGATAGTCTTCGGAAGATACGGCGGGTATTTGAAGTGTCGATCATGTGAAAAGAACGAATCTGTTGATATGACTTCTTTCACCTGCGTGATAGACGGGAAAGTCTTGTTGAAGGATGTTGCAGCTAATCAGAAAATGGAAGTGGAGATAGATGAAAAGTGTCCGGAATGTGGTTCCGTACTTGTTAAGAGAAAGGGCAGGTACGGTGAGTTTATCGCATGCTCGGCCTACCCGAAATGCAAGTACACAAGAAACGTGAGAATAGACGCCGCATGTCCGAAGTGCGGAGGGGTGGTTGAGAAGCTGCGTAGCAAGAAAGGTAAGAATTACTACAAGTGTTCCGAATGTGGAGAGCTCTACTGGAATGAGCCCACGAAAGAGAAATGCGAAATCTGCGATTCTCATCTTTTCCTCAAAATCAAGAGAGGAGGAAAGAGGGTTCATTACTGCGAAAAGTGCAAGAAAGAGTTCGAAATGGAGGAAGGCTGATGACCAGGAGAGTTGCGGTTGTCTACGGCGGCTTTTCGAACGAGAGGGATGTGTCGGTCAAGAGTGGAATAAATATTGCTAAGTCTCTTGAAAGGTTAGGAGTTGAAGTTCTGCCGTTTGATCTTAAGAGAGACACTGTTGCCGACCTCCTGGATGTGAAGACCGATCTCTTTTTCCTTGCCCTCCATGGTAGGTTTGGCGAAGACGGAACTATTCAGGGCATGCTGGAACTTGCAGGTTTACCTTATACTGGCTCCGACTCAAGGACCAGCGCAATCTGTTTCGATAAGGAGATCACCTACAGACTGGTCGACAGATCTGTCGAATTGCCAGTATGGAAGCGAGTTGAAAGGGATAGAGACGTCGAGGGGTGGGAGATATTCCCCTGCGTTATAAAGCCTGTGAGAGAAGGATCCAGCATAGGGATTCACATCTGCGATGATCAATCGATTCTAGAGGACAGAACTAGAGAACTGCTAGTCGCTTACGATTCTCTTCTTCTTGAAGAGTATATTGCGGGTAGAGAAATGACAATATCCATAATCGATTCGAAGGATGGTCCCGTAGTGCTTCCGATTCTTGAGATCAAACCCAAGAAGCGTTTCTACGACTATGAAGCCAAGTACATAGCGGGATTGACAGACTTTGTGGTGCCAGCTCCCGTAGAAGAGAGTGTTCAGAAATCGATCATCGAGAAGTCGGTTGCTATATACAAGCTTCTGGGTTGCCGAGATCTTTCGAGGATCGACGGTATACTCAGGGAAGACACGTTTTACTTTCTTGAAGTTAATACTATACCCGGTATGACCGACTTGAGCGATCTTCCAATGTCTGCCAGGGCAATGGGAATGACTTTCGAGGACGTTGTCGGCGGCGTGGTCGAGGCAGCTGAAAAAAGGAACAGGAGGTAATTATGCAGGATATTCACGGAACGACGATACTTGTTCTGAGAAAGAATGAGAAGACGGTTATGATTGGAGATGGTCAGATCACGATCGGTGATACCGTGATGAAAGGAACAGCCAGAAAGGTCAGAAAACTTGGCGACGGTTCTGTGCTGGCTGGTTTTGCAGGTTCAGTGGCCGATGCAATGACCCTTTTTGAGAAGTTTGAAGAGAAACTGAGGGAAGTTAACGCGAATCTTAAAAGAGCGGCTGTAAACCTGGCCAAAGAGTGGAGGACAAACAAGGTACTTAGAAACCTTCAAGCACTTCTTTTAGTTGCCGACAAAGATAGCATTCTCCTGGTGTCGGGTAATGGGGAAGTAATAGAACCAGATGAAGATGTCCTTGCTATAGGATCGGGTGGCTCTTATGCTCTCGCAGCTGCGAGAGCATTAATCAGACACAGTAGCCTGGAGGCGGAAGAGATAGCGACGAAAGCGATGGAGATTGCCAGCGAAATATGCATTTACACTAACACGAAATTTACTCTGGAAACACTTGGAGGAGAAAAGCAATGAAGAGAGAAGAATTGGACGACTTGACTCCGAAAAGGATAGTCGAGGAACTTGACAAATACATAGTCGGACAGGAAAAGGCCAAAAGGGCAGTTGCTGTAGCAATGAGAAATAGAATTCGAAGGCAGAAGCTTCCAGAAGATATGAGAAGAGATGTCATACCAAAGAACATACTTATGATGGGCCCCACGGGAGTTGGAAAGACCGAGATAGCAAGAAGGTTGGCGGAACTCACTGGCTCTCCTTTTACGAAGGTTGAGGCAACCAGGTTCACTGAAGTGGGGTACGTAGGTAAAAACGTTGAGTCGATAATAAGAGAACTCGTCGAAGTTGGTGTCACCATGGTAAAGCAGGAGAAGATGAGTGAAGTAGAAGGTAAAGCAACGTATCAAGTGGAAGAGAGAATCCTCGAGTCTCTTGTTCCCGGTCCACAGAGCAAAGGAAGCGGAACAAGGAATATTCTTGAGCTTTTCCAGGGCCAGCAGCAGCCAAAACCCAGTCAGGAAGAAGTCGATAGAATAAGAAACCGCAGGGAAGACTACAGAGAAAGGTTGAGAAGTGGAGATCTCGAAGAACTGGAAATTGAGATCGAACTCGAAGACCAAAGTCAGCCAATGATAATGATTCCTGGGATGGAGGATATGGGAATCGACATGTCGGGAGTACTGGGAGGAATGGTACCGAAAAAGACAAAGAGACGCAGGATGAGAATCGCCGATGCGAGAAGAACTCTTCTACCTTTGGAAGCGGAGAAGCTTCTTGACATGGATAAAGTTGTGGCAGAAGCGATTGAAAGAGTGGAGAATCGTGGAATAGTCTTTATTGACGAAATTGACAAGATCACCTTTAGAAGTGGCTCCCACGGACCTGATGTTTCAAGGGAAGGTGTTCAAAGAGATCTTCTTCCGATTATCGAGGGAACGACCGTTACTACTAAACACGGGCAGATAAGAACTGACTACATACTATTCATTGCGGCGGGAGCCTTTCATACAGCGAAGCCATCTGATTTGATTCCGGAGTTTCAAGGGAGGTTTCCGATAAGGGTTGAGCTTGATGCCCTTACTCAGAAGGACTTTTTGAGGATCTTAGTTGAACCGAAGAATGCTATAACAAAGCAATATGCTGCATTATTGGAAACCGAAGGGGTAAGAGTGGTTTTTGAAGAGGACGGTTTGAGAGAGATCGCCAAGGTTTCTCATAATCTAAATGAAAAGATCGAAAACATTGGAGCGAGAAGGCTTTACACGGTAGTTGAGAAGGTTCTCGAGGAGACTTCATTCAACGCACCTGAAGTTCCTGAAGAACTCATAATAGACAGGAAGTACGTTGATGACAAAATCGGGGAGATTGCTGCCGATGAGGACTTAAGTGCCTTCATTCTGTAATGGAAAGAATAGAATACGCTGCGGTAGCTCTTTCTGGCGATTTCGTGCCTTCCGAGATGGAGAAGATAGAGAGTGCGGGACTCAGTAGCTCTCTTCTGTTCCGTTCGCAAATAGATCTCAACAAAAGCAAAATGAAGAATTACTGCAAGAATTTTCCTTCCGTAGTCAAAACCATTTCAAAATACAAGAACTTCATTACTTACAATGATGAACAGTACCCCGATGCGCTCAGAAACATATTTGAACCGCCTGCGGTTCTGTTCTTTGAAGGAGAGCTTTCGCTCCTTAACACACAAAGTATTCTTGCCGTTGTGGGTTCCAGAAAAGCGGATAGGTATGGAGCCTCGATTGCAAAAGAATACTCCAGATCACTTTCCGAAACCGGTATTACAATAGTCAGTGGTCTTGCCGTTGGAATCGATGCACAAGCTCATTTAGGAGCTCTCGAAGGCAGTGGCTCGACAGTGGGGATACTTGGAACGGGAATCGATATTGCTTATCCCGCAACTAACAGGCAACTCATAAGATCGGTGATGGAAAGAGGCTGTGTTCTTTCAGAGTATCTTCCCGGAACTCCCCCGTTAAAACATAACTTTCCAAGGAGAAATAGAATCATCGCCGGCGTTGCCAGAGCGGTCTTTGTGGTGCAGGCTACTCTGAGAAGCGGCTCTCTAATCACAGCGAGACTTGCTCTTGAAAACGGAAGAGATGTCTTCGCTGTTCCAGGGGACATAACCAGGAGAAACTCAGAAGGAACTAACTGGCTGATTAAGAACGGAGCGAAACTGGTTTCGGAATGCAAAGACATAGTAGAAGAGTTTCCGGAGATAATCTTGCGTGAACTTTCTGAAGAAAGAATCGACTCACAAGTTCTGGAAGCTATGGGAGACGGTTCTCTTACTTTCGGCGAACTCCTTCTGAGAACAAATTTATCGAGCAAGGATCTGGTCGTCGAACTGACAAATCTGCAATTGGGAGGTTACGTTTACGAGGAAAACGGGCGGTGGAATAGAACTTAGTGGATTTGAACTGGTATAATCTTGATGAAATGTAGATGTGGAAACGAGATTGGAGGGGAAAAAATGCCGTATGTAAACACAAAGGACATACTGGAGAAAGCAAATAAGGAATTTTATGCTGTACCCGCGCTGAATATTAACAATCTTGAGTTTCTTCAGGCGATTGTTGATGCCGGAGTTGAAGAGCACTCTCCAGTGATAATAGAGACCTCTGAAGGAGCAATTAAGTACGCTGGAAATGGGGATGCTAAGCTTGGTGCGAGACTGTTTGTTTCTATGGTGAAAGGCTATGCCGACACCGTGGAAATTCCTATTTCGCTGCATGTAGACCACGGAAAGAACTTCGACATTCTTATGGCCGCAATTCAGTCGGGTTATTCATCAGTAATGATCGATGCTTCGGAGTACCCGTTTGAAAAGAATGTGAATGAGACTAAGAAGATAGTGGAGATCGCCCACAGCCTTGGGGTATCGGTTGAAGCAGAACTGGGCAGGTTGGTTGGAATAGAAGACAACGTTGTGGTCGAATCTCATGAGGCGGCACTGGTTGACCCAGATGAAGCGAAGCGGTTTGTTGAAGAGACTGGAATAGACTTTCTCGCGCCAGCTATTGGTACTAGCCATGGTGCCTTCAAGTTCAAAGGAGAAGCAAGACTTGACTTTGAAAGACTCAAAAAAGTGAAGGAGCTTACTGGTCTTCCACTTGTTCTTCATGGAGCCTCCAGTGTTCCCGAAGAGGTTAAGAACCTCGCCGAAAAACATGGGGCTGATTTCAAAGGGGCCAAGGGTGTTCCGGGAGAGATTCTGGCTGAATCTGTGAGATATGGAATAAACAAAGTGAATACAGATACAGATTTGAGAATGGCATTCATTGCTTCATTAAGAGAGTTTCTTGCAAAAAATCCCGGGGAATTCGATCCGAGGAAATACTTCAAGACACCGAAGGAATTGGTAAAGAATGTGGTTAAAGCCAGGTTGAGACTTCTAGGTTGTTCTAATAAAGCATAGACGGGGGTGTCAAATGAAGATTCTTGTAATCAATTGCGGCTCGTCCTCAATCAAGTACCAGCTTCTTGATGCCGCAAGTGAAAATGTAATGGCAAAAGGGTTGCTTGAAAGGATTGGCATATCTGGATCAAAATTATCCCACAAAAAAGGCGACAAGAAATTTGAGTTTGAGAAGGATATTGCCAACCACACAGAGGGCCTGGAACTCATAATCAATGTATTGCAGGCTGAAGAGACGGGTGTTTTGAAGAACATAGATGAAATTGAGGCAGTTGGCCACCGTGTCGTTCATGGTGGAGAAAGATTCGCTTCTTCGGTTCTCATTGACGATGAAGTTGTAAGGGAAATCGAGGCAAACAATTTTCTCGCCCCTCTTCACAATCCGGCGAACATCGAAGGAATCGTGGCGGCGAAGAAGATACTCCCGTCCGTTCCCCACATCGGTGTTTTCGATACTTCGTTTCATCAGTCCATGCCTGAATCATCTTATTTATATGCAATACCCTATGAGCTCTATAGAAAATACAGGATAAGAAGATATGGTTTCCACGGCACGAGTCATAGATATGTTGCAGAAAGGGCTGCCTCCATGCTGGGTAAACCCTTGAAATCTCTGAAAATAATCACCGCCCATATAGGTAACGGCGCATCTGTCGCTGCAGTAAAGAACGGTAGATCTGTGGATACTTCTATGGGTTTCACACCTCTAGAAGGACTGGTTATGGGGACCCGATCCGGTGACATAGATCCCGCAATCGTTCCATTCTTGCAGGAGCAAGAAGGGCTTTCGGCAGGAGAAGTCAACAGTCTGCTAAATAAGGAAAGTGGTATGTATGGACTTACAGACCGGCAGTTCAGTGACATGAGGGATATAGAGGAACGAGCGATGAAGGACGAGCCAGTATGTAAGCGGGCGCATGACGTCTATGAGTACAGATTGGCGAAGTATATAGGAGCATACTCAGCTGCGATGAATGGAGTCGACGCGATTGTTTTCACAGCGGGAGTGGGAGAAAACAGCCCGTACCTGAGAGCCAATATTGTTAATAAGTATCTTGGATATCTTGGTATAAAAATAGACGAGGAAAAGAACAGAATTAGGGGGAAGGAGGTAGTTATTTCGACTACGGATTCAAGAGTTGGAGTTTTCGTAATTCCTACAAACGAAGAACTTGTTATTGCTAGGGATACACGCAGGATAGTCAAAGAAGGGCTGAAGGAACTGAAACTTTGGGAAGAATGAAAGGTGATGACGGGTCATAAAGGAGATTGTTTTAGAGGGAGATACCAAGCTCGCCGGCTGTGGTGAAAAGGCCGATGCTTACTACATAGTATCGTCTGGCGGTCTCATTCTAAAGGGATCAGATTCTGAAGACAGGGTCTACATGAAAGGAGATCTCGCCGACCCACTTTCTATAGTTGGTGGAGAGCACAGCGGAGATCTTCTTTCCGTTGGTGATTCTTCGATTCTTGTTGGTGACAGGGATGAGTTGAAGGAGTATCTCATCTCAAGACCTTCGAGACTAGAAAGGTTTTTCCTTGATGTTGAAGAAGAGCTTAGACTATGTCCCAAAAAAACGGCGTGTGATCTCGAGGAGCTGATTTCAACTATCGTCTCCAGAAAGCAGCAGTGGCTGAGAGAGTATCCCCCACTGCTTTTTGGTGAGAAGTCTCTTTACAGGAAAGGCATTAAGTTAATTGAGAGGAAGGACTTTCCGGCCGCTCAGGAAGTTCTGAAAAGCTATCTCGATCAGTACAAGAACTCTCCTTTGTCTAGACCCGTGAAGCTCTTCTATTCGGTTAGCTGTTTCCTGAACAGCATTCTAGAAGAAGCGTTATCGACAATAGTGGGGATTCTTGAGGGCGAAGAAGATGAGGTTTCTAAGATCGCGAGATTCTTCGTCTGCAACATGGGCCTTTCCGAATCTGGCTTCAAGCTTTTATACAATGGTCCAGATTACAGTGCTGATCTCTTCAGGCTATTGAGAGCCGATTCGAGAAGAGTTAGGAAAGCGTCTTCAGATCAAATCGTGGTTGAAGAGGGCAGAAAGTGTGGAAGCGCTATCTTCCTTCTCAGGGGAGAGATGATTCTTCTGAAAAAGCGCGGCGACGAAGATTCGGTTCTTTTTTCTCTTAGATCCCCAAATTCTATTGGTGAGGTTCAGGTTCTTTCGAAGAGCAAATGGGATGCAACTGTAATTGCCAGAGGAAAGTCAGAGTACATACTAATGGACAGAGACAGACTTGTTCAGAACTTGATAAACAAATCACCTCAAGATGGATTCAAGATGGTCGAATACCTTCTTGGATACATGAGACAGACTGGCGCTTAACGAGTTCTTTCAGTGTATTCTGAAAATCATTTCACTCTGCTTTAGGAGGACCTCAGGTTCAAAACATTGGGCCTCCAGAAACAGGGGATCTTCTTCCGGCACCGTAGGAAATAAAGGGGTGAGCTCTCTCTCTTTTGCGATACCGCACAACGCGCCTATGGTCTCCTTGAAGGAAAAGTCTTTAGTCGGTCCCGCGTCCCTCACATAGAATACTGAATCCCTTTCCTGCCAGATGCAATAGGCGACTTCTTTTCTCTCTTCATTAATCACAGAGTCAAAGCTATATTGCTCAAGATGATTGAATCCCGCGGGCTCCCTTTCCCACTCAGGATTTCGCTTGAATCTGTTCATCACAAGAAGAGCGCATTCTATTATTCTTCCTAAATCCGAGTCTCTCAGTGAGAACCCCTTTGTTCCGGGTTTTCTGATGAAGAAAGTTATAAGCCTGCGCTTTTGTCTGAATCCGAACTTCTCGTAGAAGCCAATCGCTCTGTTGTCCTTTTCAGGAACTTCAAGGACTATTTGTTCACACCCTTTCCACTTAGCGATTCTTACTGCTTCATCAACCAGCCTAAAACCAACGCCCTCTCTTCTAAAAGATGGAGCAACTCCCATCAGGTCAATTCTCGCTCTCTTCTCTCTGAAGCTCAGCAATACTACTCCGGCATTCTTTCCCTCTATGATTGCGACGAATGAATCTGAGAGCGAGATATTGTTTTCTCTGACATCTCTTTCGAAGCTTTCTAGAGTCCAGTGCATTCTGAGTACATAGTCTGAAAAGATCAGATTCAAAAGGTTCACAATTTCTACTTTTGAAAGGTCTTGCAGTTTGTGGAAAGAATCATTCTTCAAGCTCAACCCGCCTCCCTTTCATGAAGTAGTCATGTTCTTGGGTCAGTTCTGCTAGCAAGTCCTCCAGCTTCCAGTTTAGATTTGATTCCGTCGTGCTAGCGAATATCCAGTCTTTCTGCAAAAGCTGACGAATCTCTTTGATTGTGTTTCCAATAGCATTATTGTCAAATCCGTTGAAGATCGCATAACAAAACCGTTCTTCATTTCTATTGGCTTTGCCATTCCCACTGATATCTTCCTGATCCAGGATCTCTTTTAGAGTGTAATTCTCCAATCCAATACAATCAATAACATTGACACTGATCAAGGAATTCCGAACTAGGAATGTTGTCTCTTCATCACAATATAGAAGGACCGAGCGTCCAAATTCAGGCTTCCTCATTTAATCACCTCGAAACAATTCTAGCATAGTCTTAATCTGCTTTCGCACAAGACAACCCGATCTAGGTTTGACTGAGAGTTGGAATCTAGAATGTGTAATCTCCGGCGGGAGAAAATGAAAGCCAACTGAATGGAACAACAGGTATAATAAATTGAGGAGGGTGGCTTTTGATAATACATGTTGGGAGATTCAGGCGTCACGGACATAAAGATTTCTGGGGAATCGTCGAGAAGGGTTTTGTGAAACCTATGGAGGTAGAATTCAATTCGACAGGTTCCTTCTTGAGAAGAGTAACAGAGAGTCCAGACAAGATTGAAGATCTTTTGTCTGACAAGAGGCTTTGTCTTTCAGATCTTGAAGTCCTTTCGCCGATCACCAAGCCCTGCAGGGTTATATGCCAGGGAAAGAATTACCTGGATCATCTTCTGGACACAGGAATAAGAGAAGAAGATAAAAAATACAATATGTTTTTCAACAAATCATCCGCTTCGATTGCTAGCCCCTGTTCACCTATTGTTAGGCCGATGGGAGTTCGCCTTCTTGATTATGAGATTGAGCTTGGCCTGGTCATTAAAGCGCCGGTGAACCGGAAGATCGACGTTGATTTCTCGAAACTGCACGAGTATGTTGGCGGGATGATTATTGGAAACGATATATCGGCAAGAGATATTCAGTTACCTCAAACTCAGTTTTTCAAAGGGAAGAGTTACCGTTCATTTTGCTCACTAGGGCCATTTATGGCGATTATCGATGGGGAAGATATGAAGTACATAGAAAATCTCACACTTGAACTGAAGGTAAATGGGTTAGTTAAGCAGAGTGCTTCGACTTCAAACATGATTTACAAACCTCACGAGACACTGTCGGAATTGAGTCACTTCTCCGACCTTGATCCAGGAGATGTAATTCTAACCGGTACTCCAAAAGGGACTGCGCTGAGTAACAAAAAGGGATTTCGTGCTTGGTTCAGAAGGCTTCTTTCAGAATCGAAGAGATTGGAGCTGTTTATTAGAGATCAGGAGAAAAGCGGAAGGTACTTGAAGCCCGGAGACATCATCGAGTCTAGAATATTCTCTTTAGATGGCAGAGTTAATCTTGGTTTACAAAGAAACACAGTTGTTGACGAGGAGGAAGCAAATTATGCTAGGGATTATTTGTGATTCATTAGTGGATCTTCCTGTGGAGCTGGCTGAAAGAGATGACGTGTACGTTGTTCCAGTAATGGTAGTCCTTGGGGAAAAGTCTTTTCGCGATGGGGTCGAGATTAGCAGAGCCGAAATTGTCGATTTTTTAGAGAACAACTTTGCCAGAACATCACTGCCCAGCCCGGGCGATGTTATGGAGGCTTTTGAGACACTGTATTCAAGAGGATACGATGAACTTCTTGTCGTGAATCTTTCAAGCGCGCTCAGCGGTACTCACAATCTATTCAAGACGATAGGAGAGCAGTTCGCCAGCGCTCATGAATCGGTCGCTATAGGGTGTGTTGATTCCCTTTCACTTTCCGGTGGTATTGCAATGCTTGTTTACAAGGCTATTAGTATGAAAGAAATGGGAGACTCTCTCGAGGTTATTTCTTCTGATCTCAGAAGTAGGGCAGGAACGAAAAACGTCGTTTTCTTCGTTCTACCTACACTTAAGTATCTAAAGCAGAGTGGAAGAATCGCTAGGCTTGAAGGTTCAGTCGGCGAGATTTTGAATGTCAAACCTATTGGCACGATAGACAGCAATGGAATCTTTACGCTTTCGGGTAAGGCGCGAGGCATGAAGAAGGCAGTTGAGAAGATGGTAGATCGACTAATGGATGTCGCGAAGGGCAAGAAAGTCCTTTGTCTAGCACTTTATCATTCCGGCAACGAGAGGGACACCATATCCCTTGTTGACTGGGCAAGAAAAAGGATCTCTTCTCTCTCAGAGACTCTGCTTACGGGAGAGCTGTCATCTGGGATTCTTGTTCACGGTGGAAAAGGAATAATAGGGATAGGGGCGCTTATTGCCTAGAAGAGAAGAAGCACTTCGTATCCCGCCGTTTCGTTACTGGTGAATGAAACAAGGTCAAATGAAATAGTTTGGAAAGCGAAACGATCGATCCATGTGTGAGTGTGAAAGAGTAATCCAATAATAGTAGAAGCAATCTAGAGAAAGCCGCCCCTTATTCACTCTTACGTTCGGTATTTACTCCAAATGACTTCAGATTGATTCTAAGTTTGCTTTGACTTCATTAATCATATTGTTATAATGGAAGCGATTCCATTACTACACGATATTAGGGAGCGAGTTGTTTGAAAAGGCCCACCATAAAAGATGTTGCATCTCTTTCCGGTGTTGGAACCGGTACCGTTTCTAGAGTTTTGAATGGCGGTTCTGTTAAGGATACAACGAGAATCAGGGTGATTCGAGCCATTGAAAAGCTTGGATACCAGCCGAACCAGATGGCGAGGACACTTGCAGGGGGAAAGACCAGAAGAATTCTCTTCCTAATGCCTGAAGTGAGGACCGAGTTCCACTGGAGAGTTATGAAATCGTTTGATGATTTTCTGGACATGATGAATTATGAGATGGTTATATACCCCGTGTTCTCTGACAGAAGACTAAACAGACTGAAGAAGGATTCTTCGTTGCTGGAGGACTCAGATGGGGCAGTAATTTGTACAATGAACACAGGATTTTTGTCAAAGAACTATATAAATTTCGGAAGCAACATCGTGCTCTTTGAAGCACAATCAGAGGAATTTGATTGTGTATACCTGGATAACATCATGGGGGGAAAGATGGCTGCGGAGATACTTATAGACTGCGGCTCGAGTGATTTCTTCGTTATCTCTTTTGAGGAAGAGAACCCGATTCTCGCAACAGAGAATTTTGAGAAGAGGATCGAGGGTTTTACCGGTGTTCTAGAGAACAAGGGGTATGAGTTCAATCAGGAGAGGCTCGTGTACACATCTTTCTTCTTCGAAACAGCTTATGAAAAAATTGCCAAGATACTTACTGAACACGACAAACCAGGAATATTCGCATTGGCAGACAATTTTGCCCTTGAAGTGCTTCAGACAGCTTCGGCTTTGAAGAAGATACCTGGAAAGGATTTTTTCCTCATCGGTTATGACAATCAAAGCTGGACCGAAAGAGCGGGCCTAACAACAATCGAGCAGCCAATGGAAGACATGGGAAGAAAGACGGCGGAATTGATAATTCAGAGGATAGAAGCTCCGGGGCAATACATTCAGCCGGTAAAATTCCTGCCCAAAATGAAGCGCAGGAGAACGGCCTGACGTTATCCCTAGTGATTAGGAGGATTTATGGCCAGGAAAGATAAGCTGACTCTAGCTCAGAAGGAACAAAGAACTGCCTACAAATTGCTTCTTCCCGCTCTGTTGATCTTAGCGGCTGTTGCATTTTATCCCCTGTTTCAGGTTTTCTACACCAGCCTTACTGACAAGGTGTTTGCTTCCGGAACTGACGAGGCACCGAAGTTCATAGGTCTTGAAAACTATAAGAGTCTTCTCGGACTTACGATTCAAGAGTTACCGCCGATTGTTGATGAAACGACGGGGGATCCCTTAATTGACGAGTCAACCGGAATGACTATGTACGAAAGAGCAATTAGAGTGCTGCCGAGAAGTCCGGTAAGATATAGAGAGTGGTTTCAGTTCTCATTCTTCGGGCGACGTTATGTAGTGGGTGCGAGAGACCCCGAGTTCATGAAAGCTATATGGAATACGCTGGTCTTCACGGTCATCTCGGTTTTTCTTGAGACTATTCTAGGACTTGGAGTTGCACTAGTAGTGAACAGCAATTTCAAAGGAAAAGGCATTATGAGGGCAACCATGCTGGTTCCATGGGCCGTAATAACAGTTGTCTCGGCGAGAATATGGGAGTGGATGCTTCAGCCTACCAGGGCAGGTCTCTTCAATATGGTCCTGAGCAGGCTTGGTTGGGGTGATGGAGGGCTATCGTTCCTGAGCATGCCGACTCTCCAAATGCCGACTCTAATTGCTGTTGACGTCTGGAAGACGACTCCTTTTATGGCACTGCTGATTCTTGCGGGCCTACAACTTATCCCGAAAGAGCTCTACGAAGCTGGAAGAGTTGATGGAGCAAATAGAGTGAGACAGTTCTTCGCCATCACAATGCCGCTTCTCAAACCTACGCTTGCCGTTGCACTTATCTTCAGAACACTTGATGCACTGAGAGTATTCGATGTTTTCCAGGTACTTATGGGAAACCGAATGTATTCAATGGCTTCTTATAACTACTACCAGTTGATTGGCAACAGGAATATGGGTCTTGCCTCAGCAATAGGTGTGATCATATTCTTTATAATCGGAATCTTTGCAGTGTTGTACATGAGGCTTATGGGAGTTGATAAAGAATGAAGAAGAATAGATCGCTCTGGGTTATGGGGAAGATTGCGTTCTGGGTCCTTATCATATTCATCTTCTTCTACATGCTCTTCCCCTTCTACTGGGCAGTGAATTCATCGCTGAAGTCTGAGGCTCAGCTTCAGATGACTCCGGCAACTCTTTTACCCGTTGACAGGGATGGGAAGTTTTCTCCGACGCTCCAGAATTATGTCGCAGTTTTTAACGACGGAACCTTTGTCAGAGCATTGTGGAACAGTACTATTGTTGCGGGTCTTACTACCCTTCTAGCGTTAGGAGTAGGATCGTTTGCAGCCTATGCAATGGGCAAGCTAAGGTTCAAAGGAAAGAGGCTTACTTTGTATCTCATTCTGTCTCTCACAATGTTTCCTCAGATTACAGTACTTTCAGGATTGTATGCCGTGATTACAACACTCAACCTAGGAGCCAGATTGAGCTTGATTCTCTCATATATGATATTTACGTTGCCTTTCACAACTTGGGTCCTCACTTCCTTCTTCAAAGAGCTACCGACGGAAATCATGCAGTCAGCATGGGTTGACGGTGCTACACCTTTCCAAACTTTCTATATGATATTGTTGCCTTTGACTGCGCCCGCACTTGTCACGGCCGGTTTACTTGCTTTCATATCAGCATGGAATGAGTATATTTTCGCTCTCACTTTTACGACTATTGCACCAGAAGCAAGGACGATTCCGGTCGCCATTTCTCTGTTCAGCGGATCGGTTTCAAGACAAGTACCATTTGGGGAGATCATGGCCGGAGCTGTCATAGTAACGGTTCCTGTGGTCGCTCTTGTTTTCATCTTCCAGAGAAGAATAGTGCAGGGTTTGACTGCGGGAGCAGTGAAGGGCTAAGACTGGCTACAACTATTCGGTAAGAGACACCCTAAGTGGTCTGATGATAATAGGAGGTGATCTGAAGGGTTCTAGAATGAGACTAGGTTTGTAAACAAGATGGTGCTTCAGAAGACTGTTTTAAAGGAGGGGTATTATGAAAAAAGTTCTATTGACACTTATGGTAGCGTTATTTGCCCTGGTCGCAGTTTCAGAGACAGTTATTACTGTTGCGGCAGGGGCCGTTGGTCAGGAGCTTGAACTGACCAAGAAAGCAGCGGAAAGATACATGGAGATTCATCCCGATGTGACTGTAAGAGTTCTGGATACTCCAGACATGGTTCAGGACAGGCTCGGGCTCTATCTCCAATTTTTGGAAGCAAGAAGCCCCGAGATTGATGTCTATCAGGTAGATGTTATTTGGCCCGGTGATCTTGCGCAGCATTTTGTCGATCTTTACGAGCACAACGCCGACAAGGTTGTATCTATGCATTTCCCAGCGATAGTTGAAAACAACACGGTCGATGGAAAACTCGTTGCCATACCGTGGTTCACAGATGCGGGTCTTCTATACTATCGAACTGATCTTCTCGAGAAGTATGGGCTTAACCCGCCGACCACGTGGGACGAACTCGAAGAAGCAGCGAAGATCATCCAGGAAGGAGAAAGGAAGACAAATCCCGACTTCTGGGGATTCGTGTGGCAGGGCAATGCTTACGAAGGTTTGACATGCGATGCCCTTGAATGGCTCGCATCAAACGATGCAGGAACAATTATCAGCCCTGACAAGAAGATTACAATAGCAAACGCCAATGCAGTCGAGATTCTTGAAAAAGCAGCTGGTTGGGTTGGAACAATCTCTCCTAGTGGAGTCTTGACTTTCGCTGAGGAAGATGCCAGAGCGGTTTGGCAAACTGGAAACGCTGCCTTCATGAGAAATTGGCCTTATGCCTACAGCCTAAGTAAGGGCGAGGACAGCGCCGTCGCGGGCAAGTTCGATGTCTCTCCTCTTCCGGCCGGGAAGAGTGGGAATGGAGCCGCTACGCTCGGGGGTTGGCAACTTTCAGTCAGCAAGTACAGTAAAAATCCTGAAATCGCTGCGGATTTTGCATTGTTCATGGCCGGTTACGAGGTGCAAAAGTTGAGAGCTGTTGAAGGTTCCTTCAATCCTACGATCGAAGCTCTTTATGCAGATTACGAAGTGCTTGAAGAGAATCCGTTCTTTGGTTCACTTTATTACGTATTCACAAACGCTGTTGCTAGACCTTCAACAGCAACTGCCCCGCGATATAATGAAGTATCTACTCTATTTTTCAAGGCCGTTCACAGTATCCTCTCCGGAACCGCGGATGCACAGAACGCTCTTGAAGAGCTTGCCCTCGATCTCGAAGATTTGACAGGGTTTGAGGTAGTTTGGGGCTTCTAGTAATGGTCTAACTCGGCTAGCTGGTCCCTGATGGGGCCAGCTAACCTTCTGCAAAATCGAAAGAAGGTGTGAAAGTGAAAACTACACAGGTACTGAATAAGAGACTAAAGGATTATGAGCCTTTTGTGGATAAAGATTTTCTAGAGAAAATTCTTCAGCTTTCAAGTGAACTTAGGGGTCTGAGAGTTCTTCATGTCAATGCAACATCCTTCGGGGGCGGCGTGGCTGAAATACTGCACACTCTTGTTCCCTTGATGAAGGACTGTGGCCTCACTGTTGATTGGAAGGTAATTGACGCTCCTTCACAGTTCTTCGACCTTACCAAAAGGATGCACAACGCTCTTCAAGGCAAGGAGGACCGATTATCAGCTGAGGATAAGGGCCTATTTGAAAGCGTTGCAGAGGACAACGCGAGTTTCATCGAACCAAATCAATACGACGTTGCCGTGATCCATGATCCTCAGCCAGTAGGGCTTCCTGCATTTGCAGATTTCGGGAGCTGTAGGCTTGTTTGGAGATGCCACATAGATACTTCTTCGCCAAATCCAGTCTTCTGGGATTATCTGAACTCCTTTTTATCTCACTACCATGCAGGTATATTCACCCTTAAGAACTATGCGAAAGACGGGATTTCAGTTGAAAAGATCTACGAAATCCCACCTTCAATCGATCCTTTGAGCAACAAGAACAGGGAACTGTCGAAGGAAGAGATGGAACAGTCACTGAGAAAACTCGGAATTGAGAGTGGCAGACCTGTAATTACTCAAGTATCCAGGTTCGATCCGTGGAAGGATCCGTTAGGGGTTGTCGATGTGTATAGAAAGCTGAAAAAGAGGTTTAGAGAGCTTCAGCTTCTGCTGATAGGATCGATGGCTTCTGACGATCCTGAGGGCTGGAAGATTTATGAAGATCTTCTGAGATACAGTGGGATGGATTACGATATCAAAGTTCTCTCAAATTTCCAGAACATCGGTGATATCGAAGTCAACGCAGCTCAAAGAGTTAGCAATGTAGTTCTTCAGAAGTCACTTCGCGAAGGTTTTGCGTTGACTATGAGCGAGGCAATGTGGAAGAAGACGCCCGTAGTCGGAGGAAACGTTGGAGGCATTCCTCTTCAGGTTCACCACGGAGTAAATGGATATCTCGTTGAAAGCGTTGAAGATACTGTTGAATACACAGGAAGGATACTTGAAGACCCTAATCTTGCAGAGGAGATGGGGAGAAAGGGATATGAAATAGTGAAGAAAGATTTCCTCAGTACGAGACATCTATATCAATATCTTCAGCTCTTCCGAGATCTTATGAGTTGAGAAAGCCCCCGTGGCCATTTGCGGAACGGGGAGCTTCATATCAGAGAAGCTTCTTTGCCTTTCTTCTTTCAAGATTCTCGTATATGGGCAGACCATGAAGATAGAGATTAGGGGCTTCGCCCTGTATGAGTGGTAATGCATATGATCTGAACTCTTCAGTAACGTAGAATCCGTCTTCTGAGATGAATTCTCTGGGGAGATCTTTCGTGCCGTTCGCAACTTTCCCCAAGTCAACTGTGGAGTATCTCTTTAGATAAGGCTTATTGCTTAATCGGAGAATTGAGACCATCACTCCGCTTTCCCCTTTCAGCGCCTCCCTCACTGCTAGCGCTCCGACCTCGACTGCTTCTTGCCAATCTATTAAGCTTGCGATGTGTCTTGAAGATCTCTGAAGATAGTCGGGAAGAGCGACATGGACTTTGCATTTGAGGGCCTCTCTTATTGCTCTTTCAAGATACTGACCTATCTTTCCGAGCTGCACATTTCCAAATGCGTCATAGTAACCCGCAGTAGAGATGTACGAACCGTCCGGTCGTTTCAGTGCTTCTGAAGCTACGATAGAGCAGTATCCTTCTTTCATTATTACGTCTTCTACTCTTTCAATAAAAGATTCTTCGTCAAATGAAACCTCGGGAAGCAGAATAATCTGGGGACCATGAAATCTATCAGTACTTGCAAGTGAACCGGACGCAGCTAGCCAGCCAGTGTGACGTCCCATTGACTCCATGATAAAGACTTTCGTCGAATCGCTGTACATAGATTTCAAGTCTCTAGTTGCTTCCATAATAGATATTGCAGTAAATCTTGCTGCAGAGCCATAACCAGGGCAATGGTCTGTTTCTAGAAGATCGTTATCAACAGTCTTGGGGATTCCGATCACTTTCAGTGGAAAGCCGATCTCATCTGCCTTCTCATTGATTCTGTGAGCCGTGTCCATTGAATCGTTTCCCCCGTTGTAGAAGAAGTATCGAATCGAATGAGCATCAAAAACTTTGAACAGTCTTTCAAAATCGTCTTCGCTTTCTATTCTCGTCCTGCAAGAACCGAAAATTGCACCTGGGGTATACGGGATTCTGTCGATCTCACTGCGTTCTTCTTCAGTCAAGTCGAACAGATCTTCATTGAGTATTCCTTTGATACCGTTCACACCGGCGAAAATTCTGTCGATCTCTTCAGCCGCAAGTGCTGCAACGATTGTTCCGTAAGCTGATGCGTTGATTACAGATGTGACTCCCCCCGATTGAGCATAAACTGCATTGTATCTTTTCAATTTACCACCCCCATTGTTCAGAAACATAGTAGTAGACCCTGTTCCTCCGGAATGCGTAATCAACTCCTCACTAACAGAGCATCAGCACATAGATTCCAAAGAAATAATTCCCGCGTCTTAAAATGACCACAAAACATGAGATTCAGATCCCTGCAAATGGTTCATAATCTCTAGACACTCACTCAAATAAGTAATCGGGCGTTGGCTCTTTCCGAAAGTCAAGCGGCCCAATATTGAATGAGGGAAGTGCTTCTCGGTTAATCGACGGGTTTTCCACGCATTCATGACGAACAAAAACATCGAGATTGGCGATAGGTGCTTACTTGGGAGTTTCGATCAACGTCCGTACTCCTTGAGGCCCTTCGCAAGTATCTCAATTGCGGCTTTCATCTTCTCCGATGAGAGGACATAGGCAATCCTGACTTCTTTAGTCCCTATGCCTTCAGTTGCGTAGAACCCCTCCAATGGGGCAACCATTACAGTGCTGCCGTTGTAAGAAAAGTCAGTAAGCATCCATTTGACGAATTCTTCGGCGTTTTCGACGGGAAGCTTGACAGAAATATAGAATGCGCCCGCGGGTTTCTGCATTTCTATCCCTTCGATTTTGCTGAGTTCTTCAAAAACCACATCTCTTCTAAGTTCATACTCTTTCTGCACAGAATCTGTATATTCCTTTCCCAGGGTAAGAAGGCCCATTGTTCCAAACTGTGCGATTGTTGGGGGTGAAAGCCTGGCCTGGGCGAACTTCATGATTGTCCTGTAGAGCTCCTTGTTCTTTGTTGCCACGCAGCCAATCCTGGCGCCACAACTGCTGAATCTCTTTGAGATGCTGTCCACGACAATAATGTCCTGCCCTGAATCTATGGTCATTATTGACGATGGTTTGATGCCATCAAAGACGATTTCTCGATATACTTCATCGCTGATGACAAATAAATTATTCTTCCTGGCGAATCTTATTAGTCTCGTTAACTCGTCCTGCGTATATACCACACCTGTGGGATTGGAAGGATTCGAAAAGAGTATCGCTCTTGTTTTCGATGTCAGAGCTTGCTGCATCTCTTCGTCATTTGGAAGCCTATAGCCGTTTGAAACCTTGGAAGTGGCAGCCCTTACGTTTAGTCCTAGAATATTGGCGAACCCTTTGTAGTTGGCGTAAAATGGTTCGATCAGCATGATATCATCGCCCGGGTCGGCAACTGCTGCAAGGGCGAACTGTATTGCTTCGCTCCCTCCCGAGGTGACAAGCAATTCATCGGACGAAATATCGATATCCCAGGAACCGAAATAGCTCGAAAAGGCCTCTTTGAGTTCCTTGATTCCGTCTGATGGAGAATAAGAGACTACTGAACTGAAAAGCTTCCTGATGTAATCGTAAAATACCCTTGGGGTTTGAATGTCGGGCTGACCAATATTCAAGTGATAAACATTGACACCTCTATCCTTAGCTTGCTGCGCAAATGGTACAAGTTTTCTTATTGGAGACGCCGGCATAGCAATTCCGCGTTGCGATACTCTCATGATTGACCCCCTCAAGTCAAATGATATTCTTTCTCAATCATTATACAACAAGTGAACACGAAGAATGAAGGCAGTAGTGGCGCAGCTGAAGAGCTAATGAGCAATTCCTTCTCCCCCACTCAAAAAAAGAGGCTGCATTCGCAGCCTTGACTTCGATCTCTGGATGGATCGTCTATCTAGGAAGAACCAGAGTGAACAACCTAATTTTCCCTGTCTTCGAAAGTTACTTCTATCAAATCAAGATTTTTATCCGTCTCCAGTTCAAGTCCCTTCTTCGCATCTGAACCTATTCTTCTCAAGTCTTTTGTTATCATAAGTTAACCTCCTGTTTTCTGCTTTTCCCCGCCACAAGCAATTATAGCATATTATTGTAGGAAACGAAAGGATAAGCGAGCACAACAAAGATCTAGGAATATAGAGCCCTCTATTTGACGTAGATTATTGTAGAAAGGATGATGCCGGCCAAGGTCGGAATTATCCGATTATAGTTATCTCACAACTATTGCGAAAGTGGCTGTTGCTTCTCCTCCCTTAAGGTCATTGGCGCTCAGCATTACGGTATTCGATCCCAGTTCTTCCGGAATGAAGGAGTATATACTCCCAGTCAACACTCCGGGTCCGTAGATCAGTTCATACCTGAGATAGTCTCCATCGGGGTCACTGCTGAACTGTCTCAAGTCAAGTCTTAGAGTCCTTGAAACTATTGTGGTTTGATCTGGAATATTGAATTCGGGTGGTCTGTTTGTATCAGTAACAAGCAGGTCAAAAGAAGCATTTGCCACGCCTCCTCTTCCGTCTGATGCGCTAACAACGATCGTGTAGAAACCGTAATCCTCATACCCCGGTTCGATTATCAGTCTGCTTCCTTCGATCGCTCCCATTCCCTGAACGATCTCAAATGATAGATCGTCATTGTCCGGATCAGATGAGTATTCGTTCAGATCAGCAACAAGTCTGGAGCCTTCTGCTACCGTGAACCCTGGTATGCTCAAGACAGGGGGCCTGTTGCTCTCCCTAATATCGATTCTCAGCGTCGTTCTCGCCAATCCGCCCTTACCATCGCTCACTGAGATAACTGCTTCGTAGATTCCCGCGCTGCCGTAGTCTGCGTCAAAAGTGTAAGTTCTTCCCTGTATCGTTCCTGGGCCAGAAATCAGTGAGTAGCTAAGCGGGTCATTGTCTGGATCGGAAGCATGATCCGAAAGGTTAATCGACAGCCTTTCTCCCTCAGAAATCCTTCTCGGAAGAATCGAGATCGTTGGCGGCTTGTTTGTCTGACTCACATTGAAGATCGCCGTTCTGTCTACCGATCCGCCCTTTCCATCGGACGCTCTGATAGTTGCTGAGTATCTTCCTGGATCAGACGATTGAAATGTATACTGACTACCGGTGATTCTACCGGAACCGCTGACAAGCTGGTATGAAAGTGGGTCTCCGTCAGGGTCAGAGAAGTAATTGGAAAGGTTGAGCGTTAGTTGTTCATTCACTTCAATCGTTCTTTCGGGAATGTTTGAAGCTACCGGTACTCTGTTTCTAGTGGCAATACTTATTAGAAAGCTATCTTCAACAGTATTCAAACCGTCCGAAATCTCCAGAACGATGGTCTTAGTGCCTGAATCATTTTCGGGACTTGTATATGAATAGAGTGATCTCTCTACCTCACCAGGACCAGAAATTATCTTTATCGAGATTGGGTCATTTTCTGGATCTCTTAAGAAGGTTCGAAGATCCAGAACGAGTGTGTTTCCTTGATCCAGATTCTGATCAGGGATGCTCGATACCGGTGGAAGATTTCTTGTTTCAGCTGTTGCCAATCGAGAAGAAGCATCGGTCCCTTCTGGAGTAATGGCGACTGATGTTGCTGACTCGATTGTTGTGGAGTCAGTTGATGGTGTAGACGGGATCGTAATGAACGCCTTATTCAATATCAAGAATGTTGAATCATCGTTTCCTCCGCGGCCATCAGAAACAGTAATAGTTATCCTTTCTTCTGTTCTGGTTGCAAAGTCCGGTCGGTATGTGTAACTACTGCCAATTATCTGCCCGTTGCCAGAAGAGATGTTGTACGTAAGAGGGTCCAGATCGGGATCCTCTGCGAACTCATCAAGATCTATGGAGACAGTCTCATTCTGCGCGATTATCTGGTCTGGTATCGATAGCACTGGTGGACGATTCACTTCTCTAACGGTAATCACGAATGTGGATTCGGCTGTTAGCTCTTTCTGGTCAGCAACGGAAATCGTGACAGTGTGTTTTCCAGACTGTTGGTAACTCGGCGAGAATGTATAGAATGTGTCCCTGATTTCCCCAGGGCCCGCCAACTTTCTGTAGGTAAGGGATGCCATCTTCTCGTCGCTTGAGTAATCGTGTAGATTTATAGAAAGAATATCGCCCTCGTTGATTATCATGTCTGGGATGCTCATTACAGGGGGTTTGTTAAGCATTTCAGGAAGCAGTCGGATGGCAAATACAACTGCTACCACGACCATCAACAACGCCCAGAAGAACCATTTTCTCATACCGCATAACCTCCATGAAGACCATAATAGCAATCAAGTCTATTATAGTCTTATTCCTGTTCCGTGGCCAAACCGAATGGATTCTGAATACCTTTCGTGAGAACTGCTCACTATCGTTAGCGGGAGACTCGCTTACTGTTTAACACGCCTGGCCACGTCGTCTTTCATTTGTTTCCCTGTGAGTAAATTTTAACCTAATACATGGCATAAGAGACGGTCAATATGCTAGAATCTATTTGATAGAAAAATCACAATCTATTTTTTTGTCTCAATAACTGAAGATTTCGAATGGAGGTGCTGTTCGGTGCCCGTGACAATTACCATTAACGGCAAGGACTATTCCGTGAAAGAGGATCAGAGCATTCTTGAGGCTTGCCGCGAAATTGGAATGGATATTCCAACACTCTGTTATCACCCTGCCCTCTCTGTTGTCGGATCGTGCAGAGTCTGTGTCGTTGAGGTTGAGGGGGCTCGTAATCTCTCGCCGGCATGCGCAACTCAGGTCGTTGATGGAATGAAGATTAAGACGAATTCCGAAAGAGTGAACAAGGCCGTAAGATTCAACCTTGGTCTTCTGCTTTCAAATCATCCCAATGACTGTATGACCTGTGATGTGAATGGTAGATGCGAGTTTCAGGATCTGATATATAAGTATGATGTAAAAGACATGTTCCCGAAAACCCTTAGAAATGTCCCTTACGACACTTCCAGTCCTTCGTTGTTCAGAGACATGAACAAGTGTATTGACTGTGGAAGATGCGTTAGAGCTTGTGACGAGCTTCAGGGTCTGTCCATCCTATCGCCGGTAAACAGAGGATACCATGTTCTTCCATTGCCTGCTCTAGGCGCCCCAATAGCTGCGACGGATTGTATCAATTGTGGACAGTGCTCGGCCGTATGCCCAGTGGGAGCTATTACCGAGAGGATGGAATTCAGGGATGTGGTTTCTGAGCTTAAGAGACATGATAAGGTTCTTATTGCGCAGACCGCTCCTTCTGTTAGAGTCGCTTTGGCTGAAGAGTTTGGGGAACTTCCAGGCACTGTGAGCACTGGCAAGATGGTTGCTGCTCTTAGAAAGCTAGGATTCGACTATGTGTTTGACACAAACTTCTCTGCAGATCTAACAATTATGGAAGAAGGATCGGAGCTTCTTGAAAGAGTGAAGGAAGGGGGCAAGTTCCCTATGTTCACTTCTTGCTGTCCGGGATGGGTCAACATGATGGAGAAATTGTATCCGGAATTCACCGAAAACCTCTCAACGGCGAAGTCGCCTCAGGAGATGTTGAGTGCGCTTGTCAAGACATTCTTTGCGGAGAAGATAGGAAAGAAACCTGAAGACATTTATCTGGTTTCGATCATGCCCTGTACCGCGAAGAAGGACGAGAAAGGTAGAGAAACCCTAGAGGTTAGAGGTGCCCAGTCTACCGACGCGGTTCTAGTCACGAGAGAACTCGGAAAACTGATCAAGATGAATAAGATTCCCTTCGAGTCACTTGAAGAGGAAGAATATGACAATCCACTCGGAATCTCTACCGGTGCCGCAGTAATCTTTGGTGCAACGGGGGGTGTTATGGAAGCCGCTTTGAGGACTGCATATGAGCTTCATACTGGAGAAGAGCTCGCAAGACTTGATTTCGATTTTGCTCGCGGGTTTGACGGAGTGAAGGAAGCCGAAATCGACATGAAGGGTACTAAAGTCAAGGTTGCCATCGTTCACGGAGGAAGCAATGTTGTTCGGTTAATGGACAAAATACGTTCAGGAGAGGCATTCTACCATTTCGTCGAAGTAATGGCCTGCCCTGGTGGTTGTATAGGTGGCGGCGGTCAGCCAAAATCAAGCGAGCCCGGCTACCTTCAGAAGAGAATGGAAGCAATCTATAACATTGATAAATCTTCGAAGATCAGAAAGTCTCATGAAAATCCAGCTATTCTGAAGCTCTATGAAGAATACCTGGGAAAGCCTCTTGGACATCTATCTCATGAACTCCTCCACACGCACTACAAAGACAACAGCAAGAGTGTGATTCAAAGAAAGAAGGAGCTTGAAGAGATGACAAAGGGTTGATTCTGCGGTTGAAACTAATAGAATACTGAGGGGTTTGCAGCCCCTCTTTTTCTTAACCTTCCCTCTCGAGCAACGTAATGAAGACGGCAAATGGTGTTTTGAGTAGGCACTTCAGATCCAAAATGAATGATCTGTGTTTTACGTAATATAGATCAAAAGCGGTTTTTATTCTGTATTCTTCAAGAGTGGTAGTGTACTTGTAATTGATTTGAGCCCAGCCCGTGAGTCCCGGTTTTACCAGAAGCCTCAGCGAATAATTCTCAATATTCTCCATTCCAAGCTTGTGAAACGATGGTAACTCCGGTCTCGGACCGACCAGACTCATATCTCCCCTTATAATGTTGATTATCTGTGGAAGCTCATCGAGTCGCAGGGGTCTCAGAAATCTACCCAACCTTGTGATCTCCTCCTTACCATCTTCAGTCTTGAAAGTTCTGAATTTGTACATTCCAAATTCATCACAGTTTTTTCCGATTCTCGTTTGACAGATGAAGATAGGTCTACCACCTGAAAAAAGCGAGATGAGCGCAACTACTCCAATAATTGGACCGAAGATAAGAAGCATGAGAGTAGCGAAAACCACATCCAGAGTTCTCTTTAGTCTGTCATATGCTTTAGTGGTTTGTATTGGTTCTTTTGTGACAAGCATGAACATACCTATCGTGAAGGTCGTTCTCACTAATCTGTATAGGCAGAAATACCTGAAAAGCGTCGCTACGATAGCAGGAACAGCGATAAATGGAGAGTTGAAGATTGTCGTAAGAGCCATAAAACAAGCAAAAACGGCGGATCCAAGGGCCGATGCCTTCTGTTTCTCTGGATCGGAGAAAGTAATTCCCTCGTAACCGCGCATAGAAAAGCTTATTAGAATACTCACGCCCAAAGCTGCGAAAAACGCACAAAAACCGTTCAATAAGAGCGGCAAAGCTAAGGCAAAATCCAGCAAATACCATAAGCTGCTCATCGTTATATTCTCTCATCTTTGCCATGATATTTGAACCAACAATTTCACAGAATATTGAATTTCGATTGCAAATTTGGGGTATTATGGAACTTAGGAGGACCACAGTGAAAAAACTATACTTGAGTGATCTTCACATTGGTGACGGGACCTTGAAGGATGACTTCAAGTTTGATTCCGATCTTGTGGAATTGATATCGAGTTCGAAGGAGAAGAAATTCAGCGAAATCATAATTGTTGGAGATGGTCTTGAGCTTCTGAATTCAGAATTCGTGAAGAACAGGGGGTTGTTGTCCTTTGAAGAGCTTCTTAAAGAGATTGATGAGTCCATTCTTGAAGTCATTGAAAGAAAGCATGAGGAAGTCTTCAAAGCATTTAGAGACTTTACTGAAAGGGGTCGATTAATCTATGTAGTGGGTAACCACGACTCGCTTTTGCTTTTCAATAATAAGCTAAGAACGAGGCTCAAAGAAATGCTTGGAGAGGCCGGAAAAGTTGAAATAGTACCTTATTATCTTGACAGAGAGTTTAACACGATAGCTTTGCATGGCAATCAGTACGATATTGTGAACAGGTTTTTCAGAGACAGAAAGTCTGGGCAGCTCTTGCAGCCATTTGGGGACTATTTGGCTCGGTTCATGATGAAGAACTTCGACAGCTGTCTTCTGAGAACAGAGCTTCCAGAGCAAGCCATAAGAGATTATCAGAATATTCACCCGACTCTCGACGTCTTCGAATGGTTCGATTACATCAGGAGGGTTTACGACGTTGATTCGGATCTTCAGGAAGAATGGTCGAGACAGTTTCTTCTTCTGTTGAAGAGCAATGAGGCCGAGCGATGGATAGACGCTAATTGGCCGGGGCTCAAGGTAATTGAAGGACTCTTCGTCAACAAACACGGAGGAATGAAACTTGGGAGTCTGATGGTACGGTTGGTTATGGCCTACAGGAAGTTTAAGAGGACGGATAATCTTTACAGGCAGGGAAGAAGATTACTTGGAGCAGAAGGAAAGAAAGGCTTCCACAAAGCCATGAACAACGAGTATTTCCTTATGTATGGCGATACGGCTCCCCCAGTCGTCCCTGGTGAACTGAAGGGAGTCATCATGGGTCACAATCACCGCCATGTACTCAGGATGATTTCTAGTAATGGTGAAGAGAAATTCTATGCCAACACCGGTACATGGAAACCCGTCGTAGAAATCATTGACGATGATCCCAGAAATGGTTTTGCAAGAAGAATCGAACTGGGATACATTACTATAGAGATGATTTCGAACGAATTTCTCGTTCAATCTAAGCATATAAAGATGCTTAGCGGGCTACGGCTTTCCGAAGATACGATAGAGATGAATTCGGAGGGATCCGTACCGCACGAAATTGAACTACGAGTCTGAGGAGGGATCCACATTGCACTATTACAAAGGTTCTACAATAGTGCCGATAATCATAACCCTGCTGCTTGTGATAGTTGCTGCCGTTGTGGCCGCTTTCTTCCTCTGGCCCGTTCCGGAACCAAAGATACTGATTTCGAATGTATCACCCGTTCCCAAGAATGGGGAGAGAATTCAGTATTCTGAGAAGGTTACGCTCAGGTGGGAAGCAGTATATGAACGTCCCAGACATGGTCTTATGGCCGAGGTTTTCGCCGGAAAGGACAAGAGCACCCTTAAGAGATTAGCTCTCGATTTGCAGGGAGAGCTAACGTCTTCGACAGAGGGCATATTCTCTTTCTCCCACGAGTTTGAAGTGGATCCTCACTCTCAGTACTGGTGGAAGGTCAGGCTCTACACAGAAGGCGGAAAATCAGCTGAGAGCGAAATTTGGACTTTCGTCTTGATGAACACATATCCTCAACGACCTGAACTCCTTCCTCCGGGTAGTGATCTCGGAAACGTACCGCTCAAAGATCTGATTCTCAAATGGAATTCGTCTGATCCCGATGGAGATGAGTTGGTTTATGACGTCTTTTTCGGGAGAGAACCCAGACTTGACGAAAAGGACATATTGATTAAGGGTGCTGAGAAATCGATAGTAGACGTCTCTTCTCTTAAGAGACTGGATTACTCAACGAAATACTACTGGAAGGTAGTCGCCAGAGATCCATTTGGAGGCGAATCCGTTTCTTATACAGAAAGCTTCACGACTCAAATGAGGGCAGACCTGCCGGCAGTGACGCCAGACAACCCGAGAAGCGGTGCCAGTGATTTCGATGCGAGCATAGGGAGCCTCTCCTGGAAGACTTCTCTTCCTCTGGAATACTATCTTGATGAGCTTTACTTTGATGTCTATCTGGCTGAAGGTCAATCGAGGCACTCACTGATAGGGACCACTAATTCTACTGAAATCCCTGTTCCTTCTCTCAAAGGTAATACCACCTACAGCTGGTACGTCGTGGCAAGGGATTCGGCTGGCAAGGAAAAGAAGAGTGAAGAGTGGATCTTCAGGACTTCAAACAGAGCACCCATAATTGAGATGGGATATCCTTCTGTCCCTCCCGGCCAGGCCTCGTTCCCTGTTACCTGGAGAGTAAACGATCCTGACGGAGACAGCATAACAAGTGAGGTCTTTTTCGGACCGGAAGGGGAAGAGCCAATAAGAATCGCTTCGGGAAGAATGACATCGGTTTTCCTTCCGGCTCTTGATGAAGGGACACGTTACCGTCTCCTTATTAGTGCCAGCGATACCAATGAGGGCAGAACAGAGAGAGAGATCATAATTTCACCAGGGAATAAGCCACCTTCTGTCTCTGTTGAACACCCGTTCTCTCTGGAACAAGTTGAACCATCGCTTGTTACTTTCAAATGGTCTGGAGAGGACCCGGATGGTGATTCTATCCGATATGAGCTTCACCTGCAATCGAGAGACGATTCAAGAATCATCGAATCTATAGATTCTCAAGAATATGTTGCAAGAGAACTGAAGGCGAATGAAGATTATCGCTGGTTTGTTCTTGCGATTGATTCGAAAGGTGGTTTCTCCAGAAGTGAAGATGCGACTTTCAGTACAGGCGATAAGTCTCTTGCGTTGACACTTCCAATAGCGCCCAAACCTGGTGTGGAGGAAGTCGCCATTTCAAATGCTGCCTTCAGCTGGGAAATCGATGGAAATAGCGAAGGAGTCTCATACAGATTCTCACTTGGGACTGGTGATCAGATGGACAACGTAGTGTTTGAACAGGTACTTACTCAAACAAATCTAGAGTTAACTCAGGATCTGCTCAGCAACAAGAAATATTTCTGGAGAGTTGATATTATTAGTGAAGATTCGGAGATACAGGGAGAAATCTGGTCCTTCAAAAGCGAAAATCTCCCGCCGAAAGTACCTGAGCTAAAACTCCCGGTAGACGGAGCCTCAGAAGTATCAACAAGAAATCTGACCTTGAGATGGGAATCCAGTGATTCTGACGGGGAAATAGTTTCAGCAAAGGTTTATTTGAGAGAGCCAGACGGTATCGTGAAAGAATATGTCGCCTCGGGAAACTCATTCACAGTGGAGGATCTAGAACCCGGACGCAGATACGAATGGGCGATAGAGGTTACAGACGACGGAGGTAAGAGTACCGTGAGCTCATATTATTCGTTTATTACGGGAAATCAGAAACCGGTCATTAAGCTAATTCAGCCTTCTCGGATATTCCTTGAAGGCGCGACAGCACCACTTGTAATCGAATGGGAGTTGGACGATCCCGAAGGCGAAGATCTCTATGTGGAAGTCTTCATGAATACTGCCGAAGAATCGCTGGGCTTGCCTGTGGCAAGAGGTAGAAACCTGCAGAGATATGAAATAGAGAATCTCCTCTCTGGTAGGGATTATCTCCTCACAGTTGCTGCAGAGGATCCTGGAGGAGAAAGAGGTACGCTTGAGATCCCTATCAAGACAAGAGTCCCGGGACTCACCTATGAATATCCTGTCGATGGGTTCTACGAAGAAGAGAGAGATTTCTCCTGGTCATACTTACAGGAAAACTCTGGATACGTTTTCAGGCTGTACGATTCGGACTTTGGCCCGCTGGTCAGGAAAGTCGTTCAGAACAGCACATACAAACCGGATTTGACTCTGGTCGATGGCAAGCATTATTATTGGGCTGTCTCAGTTTTGAGGGACAATAATGAATATGCGGGAGAACCTATAGGTTTCATATTTGGACGTCCATATAGAGTGGAACTTGACAGTCCGAAAAACGGTGCAAAAGTGCCTGCTTCAGGCACAATACTGAGATGGAATATGGAAGGTGATACAGGTACAATAAGGCAGAAAGAACTGTACTTCGGAGAGCTTGGCAATCTTTCGCGACATACTCCTGTGGGCGACAGCTTCGAGACAGGGAGGCTACTTCCAGGAAGAGAGTACGAATGGTATGTTCAGTTGACCGATGACAGCGGTGTTATCACAAGGAGCGAGACCTATGGATTTGCTGTCGATAACATGCCCCCCGAGATATCCTTGATAAGTCCAGTCGATAGAGGAACGGTGAACGAGTCATACGTTGATCTTGTTTGGTCCGGCTATGACCCAGATGGAGATCAGTTGAGCTACTCGGTTTACTTTGGTACCGGTCCCGAACTGGAACTATACAGAGAGTCTATGCAAACAAATCAGATTAGAATATCCGGTCTGGTCATGAATCAGACTTATCGCTGGTACATTGTAGCGTCGGACGAAAAGAACACGGTTACTTCCCAAATGAGAACCTTCTCTGTCATGAGTAGACAGTTTGATCTTGAGATCATATCTCCAGCTACTGGTTCCACTTCCGATATTTCACCTGTTTTCACCTGGCGAGTTGATGGTATGGACGATGGAGAGTTCAGAGTCTTTCTTGGCGAATCCCAGTCTCAGATGTCCCTTCTGGGAACGACGACCGGCAACTCGTTGCGATATCAAGGCCAACTTGAAAACGACAAAGCTTATTACTGGAGAGTCGAGTTATGGCGTGATGGACGGCTTCTCTCGTCAACGGCTGCAAGCCAGTTCATGACTAGACCTTCTGATGCGACCGCCTCTGTAGAGGATAGGGACGTAACTGTTCTCTACTTTGGTGGGGTTTTTAATATAGTTTCTCTTGGCAGCTCGGGGCTCGAGATTGTTGAAATTCCTTACCAGTACGATGGAGGTGTTTCCGCGATACTAAACGGCAAGATCCTTTATGTTATTGATAAAACGGGAAGGTTGAACGCTATTGATTTCAGTTCGGGCAGAGCGGAAGTAGTCGGCACTCTCGTAACTGACACTACTCCAGAAAAGATGGTTTTCGAGGGAGGCTATTTGTGGATTCTAGATACCAAGAGTGCTGGAGCTGTGATAAGAGTTTCACTCAACAGCAACGGAATTCCCGAAAGAATGGAAACTATCTACAGGGACTGGACGACACCAGTTGATCTGTTCGTGGCAGAGGATCTTTCAAGAGTCTATTTGGCCGATGCACTGTCAGGAATAAAGATTCTTGAGAGAGAAGGAACGAGATATCTTGATCGCACTTCAAGCTTCTCTGTGCCTCTCGAAGGATACTCGAGAGCAGTTGCCGAAAAGGATGGCGTCGTCTTTTCTGGAGAGGCCGGTATGGACGGCGGGCTAAAGCTTATAGACACCGAAAGATCTTTAAGAAGCAATGTTGGCAGATACTACATTGTACTGAGAATAGAGATTTCTGAGAACATCCTTTACGCTTCAACTGACAAGGGTATAGCAATCGTTGATATAAGTACTCCAACATCACCGGTTGTGCTAAGAGATCTAGAGCTTACGCAGGTAGACGAGATTTCGGTTTCGGGGAGGCTCATGATAGTTAGATCTGGAAACAGAATACTTATTTATGATGTGCAAAGACCAAATGATCCACTTTTACTAGAAAGCAGAAATGAATAGCGTCCAAACCTGGGAGGTGTTAGTATGAGAAAGTCTCTGGCAGTGATTGTTGTAGCTATATTGTCTGTAGCGTTGTTTGCGGTGAGTGACGTTCTTGTGATCGCAATTGAGACTGAACCAGTAGGATTTGATCCGACTCTTGTGACTGCTTTTGCTTCGCACAGAGTTCTTGAGAACGTCTATGATGGTCTCCTGAGATACGACGAAAACATGAACCTAATACCTAATCTTGCTGAAGACTTCGAAGTTGTTGATCCTTATACCATTGTGTTTGAAATCAGAGAAGGGGTCAAATTCCACAACGGGGAAGTCTTGACTGTTGAAGATGTTTTGTACACATTTGAAAGAATTATGGATCCTGATGTGAAGGCTCCTGCAGCCACTTACTACGGTGAAGTGAAATCGATAAAGGTCATAGAAGGCAACAAGGTTGAGTTCAAATTGAAGATTCCAATGGCCTCTTCACTTCTACCTAACTTCGCAGGTGTCAACAGCGCAATACTTTCAAAGAGCTTTGTAGAGTCTGGAGCAAATCTGCAGCTCGTGACAAATGGAACAGGCCCCTTCCTTATGGCCGAATTTGTAGCAGGTAACTACATAACACTGAGAAAGAACGCCGAGTACTTTGTGGAGGGACTCCCTTATCTAAGCGAAATAAAGATGATGATTATGCCAGAAGAGGTTACAAGAGTCTCTGCTCTGAGAAATGGAGATGTTGATCTCGCTAAGATTGGCGAACCACTAAGTCTAAACCAGCTGTCGACGGATAGATTCAAGATATTCAGAACACCAGTTCTGAGTTATTATTTGTTGGGCTTTAATACAACAAGAGGCGCTTTAAGCAAGCCAGAGGTTAGAAATGCTCTGAATTACGCGATAAACAGAGAGATGATCGTTAAGGCGGTCGCTTTTGACGAGGCAACGGTGACTGGCCCGCTCAATCCGGAACTAGATTTCTGGGCGGTTCAGCCAAATGAGTTCGAGGAGTACACCTACAACCCTGCAAAGGCGAAACAGCTGCTAACTGATGCTGGCTATCCAAATGGTTTTGAGTTTGAGATTGTTGCTGCTCAGAGATATAACTTTGACAAAGTCGCCCAGGTCATTCAGGCTCAGCTTGCCGAAATAGGTGTAACAGCAAAGATTAACATTGTTGAATGGGGCATCTTCATTAGCAAATGGAGAGAAAGTGATTTTGACTCTTTCATTTCTTCGAACAGCGGTTCTATCGATCCGGATATTCAATTCAATAGAACCTTCAGAACCGGCGGATCAACCAATGTATTTCTCTATAGCAACCCCGAGGTGGATGAACTACTGGATAGAGGAAGAAGTGAGTCGGATATTTACGCAAGACAGAAGATCTACGTAGAGCTCCAGAAAAAGCTTGTGGAAGACTCGCCAATTCTGTTCCTGTATTCTGCAAACACGATATTTGCTTCGAATAACGCTGTAGAAGGTTTCAGATCTCTGGCTAACGAGAGTCTTGTGTTCTTGAGAGAAACTCAGAAAAAGTAAGAAGAGCAGAGAATGGAGTTCGGATACGTTGTTAGGAGGTTGCTTTCAGCAATCCCTACTGTTCTGTTAGTTACATTCATGGTTTTCATTGCGATCCATATTGTTCCGGGCGATGTAGTGGACATAATGCTTGGAACTCAGAACTATCTTACTGAAAGCCAAATAGAGCAGCTCTACACGGAATATGGTCTAGATAAGCCTCTAGTCGTTCAGTATGGAATTTGGGTTAAGAACCTCCTTTCTCTTAATCTAGGAACTTCGCTCAGAACGGGGAGAGCCGTAACCGAATTAATAAGAGAAAGATTTCCGGTTACTCTTGAACTGTCTGTATTTTCTCTTGGATTCGCTCTATTGTTTGGCGTTCCAATGGGAATCATATCTGCGATTAAGAGAAATCGTTTCATCGATAATATCGTAAGGATAATTGGCCTTATTGGCCTTTCGTCCCCATCCTTTTGGGTGGGGGCGATTTTCATAGTTCTATTCTCCGGTACCTTTCAGGGGTTCAATCTCTTTGGGTATGTAAGACCGGGAGTGGATCTGATTTCCAATCTTCAGGTCATGTTTCTTCCTTCTCTAACTTTGGGTCTGATGGTTGCCGCCCAAATCTTAAGGATTACGAGAACCTCGATGCTAGACGTTTTGAATCAGGATTATGTTAGGACGGCAAGAGCAAAGGGAGTGAGTGTGAGAAATGTGATTTTCAAGCATTCATTGAGAAACGCTCTGATTCCTGTAGTAACACTTTCCGGCATTCAGCTTGGATATCTTCTTGGCGGAACTATTGTTATTGAGAATATGTTTGCGCTTCCAGGGATGGGAAGACTTCTTCTCAACGTAGTGAATGAAAGAGATTACCCGGTTGTTCAGGGGATCGTCCTTTTTATAGGTATCTTGATAGTTCTACTAAACATAGTGGTAGATGTAATATACACTTTAATCGATCCTCGTGTCGAACTTCGGTAGGGTGGGCGAAATGCTTAGAATATTAAGAAGATTAATCCATAATCCAATATATACGGTGAGCATTGCGATTGTCCTTGTAATTATTATGGTCACTTTGTTTCCGGGTCTGTTTGCTCCGTACGATCCGTATAAGATGAATATGGACTCTTTCATGAGCAAGCCCTCCTGGGGTTATCTATTTGGTGGAGATCAGTTTGGAAGAGACGTGTTCTCAAGATCAATGTATGGAATTCAGAAAAGTGTGATAATTGCTTCCAGTGCAATTGCACTATCTGCTATGATAGGAACCTTGCTGGGACTCCTTTCCGGCTACATTGGCGGCTGGACTGATCTGATAATAATGAGGATCATGGACAGTTTCTTCGCCTTCCCTTCGTTGATATTGGCGCTCTTCATAATTGCGCTCTTTGGTTCGAGCATGACCAATCTCATATTCGCAATTGGCCTGGTCTACGTTCCGATTTTCGCAAGAACTGTCAGGGGAGCCACTTTGTCGTTGAAGGACAGTCTATATGTGAAGGCATCAAAAGCGTTGGGAAAAAAGGGCATTTCAATAATGTTGACGGATATCCTTCCAAACATCTCCTCTATACTCATCGTTACTTTTACCACAAACGTATCAACGGCCCTTCTAACGGAGGCATCACTCGGGTTCCTTGGTCTTGGAGTACCTCCACCAGAACCTACTTTGGGAGGCATGGTAGGACAAGGCACATCCTATTTGCTCAGCGCACCGTGGATCGTACTCTTTCCCGGATTGATGATAGCTATCATTGTTCTGAGCCTGAACATTCTTGGAGATGGTCTCAGAGATGTCCTGGATCCGAGAATTAACAGGTAATTACCATCTGTAAGTCCACAGAGACGTGGAACTCGTCGAAACACCATCCACATGCTTCTTCAGTAATTCGATTTCTTCGACACTATCTATCAATCCTGCTGCGACAATTGTTATGTCCGGCGCATAGGATCTTATCTTTGGAGCGATCTTGGCTGACACAATTCCTGGTAATATTTCGATGTTTCTTACGCCATTAGAGACGATTTGCTGAATGCCCTTTTCAACTGCTCTTGAATCCAACGCAAAGAATCTCAGGAGACTTTCAGACATACCAGCGTTCATGGCCTGTTTGAAGATCCTTAACTTTGCGGTGATGATACCGTCGACTCCGCTCTTCTTTAGATAAAGAACGCTATCTTCATCTCCGGAAAGACCTGAGACGAAATCGATATCAACGAAAACTCTCTTTCCCGCACTCTTGAATTGATCAATTCTCTCCCGAATTTCGAAGAGACCACCGTTCAGGAAAAACACTGTGTCCGGAATGACTGAGTCCGGTCTTTCCTTTCTGTCCCATAAAGCTGCGATTATTCCCTGTAGCATAGTTTACCTCCCGTATAATGATGATACACTATGAGAAGAGAGATAGACGAACGAGATATGCCAACAGACGATATTCAGATAGCTGTTTTCAGTTTTTCGCCGAGATCGAGATTATGATATAATTTGTATACACGTGGTAGAGTATATGAGAAAACCACGCCATGCGTTTATGGCGTGGTTTTTTTTTGGAGGTGCCAGATGCAGGCGGTCGTTGTTGGAGGCGGAGTTGTCGGTTCGCTAATAGCCCGGGAGCTTAGCAGATACAGAATGAAAGTCATTCTGGTTGAAAAGTCGGAAGACATAGGGCAAGGGATTAGTAAGGCGAATTCTGCGATCCTGCATGGAGGATATGATGATCCGCCGGGCACCCTTAGGGCCGAATTTTGTGCTGTTGGAAATTCAATGTTTACGAAGCTTTCAGAGGAACTGAAGTTTCCTGTTAAGCGAATTGGATCTATCGTGGTTGCTAATAATGAAAGTGATTTGCCTAAGCTCAAGGAGCTTCTGGAGAACGGTGTAAAGAACGGTGTTCAAGATCTTAAAATCGTTGGAAAAAGTGAGCTAAAGAACCTTGAACCGCACATATCTGACGACTTCAAGTTTGCTCTCTTTTGTGGTAGTGCTGGTATTACTGAACCTTGGATGGTAGCTATTGCTTCGGCTATGAACGTTGCAGCGAATGGCGGGGAAGTCATTACAAATGATGAGGTTGTCGGAGGAAGAATTGTACAAGGAAAGGTTGTGGAGGTCTTCCTTCGTTCAGGAAGGAGACTTGAATCCGATCTAGTAATAAACGCGGCCGGTCTCTTCTTTGAAGAAGTTGCATCGAGATTCGGAGTATATGTACCGAGAGTTAAGTTGAGAAAAGGTGAGTACATACTTTTGGACAGGAAGGCAAGTTCGCTTGTTCGGAGGATAGTCTTTCCTCTCCCTACAGCCGAAGGGAAAGGAAGACTCGTTGTTCCAACGGTTGACGGAGGTGTTCTTCTTGGTCCCACTTCGGTCGAGTTGCCGGGATTTGCTCCTGAAGATGTAAGTACTACTGATGAGGGATTGGTCTCTGTCAGAAATTCCGGGGAGTATCTGATTCCCGGAATAGATAATCCGGGCTGGTATATCAAGTCCTTTGCCGGACTGAGACCGGAGACTGATCGAAAGGATTTCTATATAAAGAGAGCCGAAGAACTTCGGAATTTCATTACTGTGGGAGCCATAAGGTCTCCGGGCTTAACTGCGGCGCCCGCAATTGCCGAATACGTAGTCAGCAAAATCGTTCCCGAAGCTGAAGTGAATCTTGTTGAGAGAGACGATTTCATCCCAATCATCGAAGAAAGAGAGAGAATCAAGGAGATCACCTTCGAAAGAGTTGCGCAATTGATAGAAAGGAATCCCGAGTATGGAAGGATAGTCTGTCAGTGCAATGAGGTTTCGGAAGCAGAGATAATTCAGGCAATCAGGGACGGTGCCAGGACAATTGACGGAGTGAAATTTAGAACAAGAGCTGGGTTTGGTAGATGTCAAGGCGGTTTCTGTAGCTGGAACATCGCAAAGATTATTGCCAGAGAGTTGAATAAGGAGTTGTGTGATGTTCGACAGAACGGAGAAGGAAGCTGGATAGTTGACGGGAAGGTGAGACAGTGAAAAGACTTACCACTGATGTGCTCGTAATAGGTGGAGGCGCAGCTGGTATGGCCTGTGCCCTCAGCGCGGCTAAGACAGGTGTTGAAGTCACCCTTCTTGAAAGAGAGCCGGTGGTGGGAGGCGTACTGAATCAATGTATCCATAATGGCTTTGGTCTTCAGTTCTACCAGGAAGAGCTTACAGGGCCGGAATTTGCTGTTCGACTCCAGAACGAGATGAATCAAGAGAAAGTTACGGTTATTGGCGAATCATATGTTCGAGAGATAGATGTAATAAATAAGAGGGCGATGGTTTTGTCCCCGCAGGGTGCATTCGAGATTTTGTCAAAGGCTGTTGTGATTTCTACAGGAGCAAGAGAGAGACCTTTTGGATCACTGCTTATACAGGGTGATAGACCGTCGGGAATCATGCCGGCCGGGCTTGCACAGAGATATGTGAATCTTGAGAATTATCTTCCTTCAAGGAAGGCTGTCGTACTTGGTTCTGGAGACATTGGGTTGATAATGGCTAGGAGGCTAACGCTTGAGGGCGTTGAAGTTGTTGGAGTGGTTGAAAGAATGCCCTATCCAGGTGGGCTCACAAGAAACATAGTTCAGTGTCTCGAAGACTATGAGATTCCTCTTCTTCTTTCAACAACCGTAACGAAGGTTCTGGGCAACGGAAGGTTAGAGGAGATAGAGATATCAGAGGTAGATGAATCATTCATGCCAGTTCCCGGAACCTCTAGACGTCTCAACGCCGATACTCTGATTCTTTCAGCGGGATTGTTGCCACAGGTCGAGGATTTCGATAATGATTTGAGAATTGATCACATAAACAAAGGATTTCTTGTTTCTAATACAGGCGAGAGTAGCGTCGAGGGGGTTTTTGCGGCGGGGAACAATGTGGCAATATTCGACCTTGTGGACTATGTAGCGGCCGAAGGTTGGATAGCAGGGCGCCATGCGGCCTTATACGCCCTCGGAGAAAGCACTTCTGGTGACAGAGTACCAGTAGTCAGGGGCGAGAATGTGGGAGTTCTTGTTCCGGGGATAGTCGATATGGAGGAGAACTTGAGATTGTATATTAGGTTGAGGAAGCCAATGAATGAGGGCACGGTCATTCTTAAAGAGCTCGACTTTGAAAAGGCTTTCTCGTATGGTGTACCCAGTGAGATGATTCAGATAGTAATGAACAAAGAAAAGCTTGCTCCTCTTATGGGTGCGGGACGGCTTACAGTGGAGGTGCGCTGATGGAAGGACACATCACATGCGTAATCTGCCCAGTGGGTTGCAGGGTTTCAGTGAAGAAAAGTGGTCGGGAATACTCTATAACGGGTAACAAATGCCCTAGAGGAAAGGAGTATGCACTCAATGAACTCGTAATGCCGAAACGAATACTTACAACTAGCGTGAAGGTTTTGAACGGGAAGCATCCCCTTGCTTCTGTGAAGACCACAGGTCCAATAGACAGAGCCGTAATACTGGAAAAGATGAATTTGATTAGCAGAATAGCTGTTGAGGCGCCGGTTGAGATCGGGGATGTCCTGATAGATGACATCGACGGTGAAGGAACCTCACTTGTCGCTACGCGGCCAGTAGGAAGAAGTTAAACTTTCATTCAGTAGCTTTGGCTACTTGAAATAAACTTTGATTCGAGTTACAATAATCAATGTGTTCCAGCGTGGCTCAATGGCAGAGCATCCGGCTGTTAACCGGACGGTTGGGGGTTCGAGTCCCTCCGCTGGAGCCAGAACTCCCCAGTTAAGGGGAGTTTTTTTCTAAATCCAGCTCCGACCGGGGACCTTGGGGAAGAGTCTGGTTCTAGCAACATTATCAAGAGAGCACATATACCTTGTAAGCCTTTCCACACCAATTCCGCAACCTGCAGTAGGAACAAGTTCACCCGCTTCTGCTATCTCCATGTACCATGCTAGCTCCTCTGGATCATTACCCTTGAATTCCATTCTGCTAATAATCCTCTGGTATTCCCACTCTCGTTCGCCACCTGATAGAGTTTCCCCGAAACCGTTAGGAAGAATTAGATCCATGTCTTTGAGCGTTCTTCCGTCTTGTGACAACAGATCGTAGAATTCCCTTTCCCATATTGGAAAATCGATCAGCCAGAACGGTTCTTTGAAGCTCGAAGATAGGACTGTTTCGAAGTCCTTTCCATACTGTTCGTAAGCGTCCATGAATTTTACTTTCGTAAAGGGTGTTGTTGGTATGGAAGGGTTCGAAGAAAGCAATTCCAGTTCTTCCTTGCAACTACTTTTTACTTCTACGATAAGTGTAGTTATGAGATCTTCCACCAGGGTCATTACGTCGTCTCTCTTTGCATTTCGGATTTCCAGGTCAATCTGACTGAATTCAAAAAGGTGTCTTCCAGAAAGCGCCTTCTCTGACGTTTCAAGTCTTACATTGGGGGAGACTATGAAGATTCTGTCGAAGGTCTTGCACGCCAGTTGCTTATGAAATATCATCGACTGGGTTAGACGATACTCCTGATCATAATAACGGAACTTAGCGTTGTGGACCTCATGATTCAGGGGGTCGGTAATCGGTGAGATTATTGTTGGAAGGAGTTCGACAAATTCCTTTCCCCGAAGAAACTTGCCTGCTTCTCCCATTATCGCAGACTTCACTCGAACTGCCGATTTCACCAAAGGATCTCTAAGATGTTCAACTACTCTGGTACTCAATCTTCCGATGCTTTCCATTTTCTCACCCTCCTAAAAAAAATAAGGCCGATGGTTTTCCATCGGCCTGTAATCTTCTACTTTATTAAATGCAAAGATTAACTGACCGATCCCGGCCAGCGATTATTATCGACTTTAAACATTCTAGAAATGGAGACTGCCATAACCATAATTCTTCCTCCTGAATGCTAGATTTTACCACTTGGGAAGTAACACAGAAAGCACGCTGTTTAAGATTTGTTGAAGGCTCTTTGATAAATCTCGCTTGTTCGGTTTATAATATAAACATGAATATTGTTCCTATTTTCGTTCCACATGAGGGTTGCAGAACGCGATGCACATTCTGTAATGAATATTCCACAACTGGAGTCAGAAAACTTCCCGATAAGGAAGAGGTTTTGTCGACTGTCAAAAGATACCGAGGATATTTCAGGAATCCAGAGGAGACGGAACTGGCTTTTTATGGTGGTACGTTCACTGGAACGGGTCGCCAGCAAGTGTATCTTGATGTTGCCGAAGAGCTTGTTCAAAAAGGCCTTGTTAAGGGGATCAGATTCTCCACTTCACCGGAACAAATATCAGAAGAGATGATCGCTATGCTGAGATCAGCTTCCATTAGTTTCGTGGAACTTGGTGTTCAGTCATTTGACGATGATCTGCTGGGAAACTGCTGCAGAAATCACGGGTCCAGAGAAGTGTATGAAGCAGCCAACCGGTTAAGGAGTAGTGGGATAGATTTCGGTATTCATTTGATGACAGGGTTGCCGGGAGATACTGAGGAGAAGGATATATATTCGACTGAGGAAGCGATTCGTTTGGGTGCATCATCCGTAAGAATTCATCCGCTTGTTGTTTTGAAAGGATCGCTTCTTGAGGACGAGTATTTACATGGAAGATTCGTGCCCCAAGGACTTGAGGGATCTATAGAGATCGTTTGGAAGATGTATTTACTGCTTGTTCTGGCAGGTGTGAAAGTTAACAGGATGGGAATCTGTATTTACGGAAAGCAGATTGAAAACGTGGTTGCAGGTCCATTCCACCCGGCATTCGGTGAGTTAGTCAGAGACAGGTTGATGCTTGAAGTAATCAGGAGATACTGTAAAGGCAGAGATCGTTATGCGCTTAAGTTAGATAGAAAATACCAAAGATGGTTCACGGGTCACAAAAAATCTGTTCTTGAAAGAGCTTCTGGAGAAGGGATTTCGATAGATTTCGGTGACGATGGAGAAGATATCGATATACCTTTATATATGAAACTGATCGGGGAAGGGATTCTGGGGGAAGCCTATGCTCAGACTTAATTCAGTCTACATAAAAGGTTTTAAGAGCTTCGCGATGCCAACCAGATTCGAAGTCTCATCTGGAATTACTGCTGTTGTCGGACCGAATGGCAGCGGAAAGTCAAACGTTGTAGATGCCATAAGGTGGATATTTGGTGAGCAGTCGATGAAGAACATCAGAGCCGATAACAGAGAGGACGTGATTTTCAACGGTTCGGAAAGGTTTCCACCTTCAAATTCTGCCGAAGTGAAACTTGTGTTTGAATCGGAGGAAGGTACCTTTTCCATAGCCCGAGAAATTTCTAGAGATGGGCAATCGATGTACAGAGTGAACGACAGGCAGTCGAGACTCAAAGATATAAGGGAGCTATTCCAGGGCACCGGAGTTGGAATGGATATCTACTCGATTGTGGGCCAGGGTCAGGTTGACAAAGTCGTAACCGCTTCTCCTTTTGAATTGAGAGCCCTTATAGAAGAAGCAGCCGGTACCGCAGTATATAAGGAGAGGAAGAAGGAGGCTCTTGGAAAACTCGCCGCGACGGAAGAAAACCTGAGCAGACTGGAAGACATAATCTTTGAACTTGGCAAGCAACGCAAATCTCTCTACCTTAAGGCAAAGAGGGCAGAGAAGTTTGTTGAGTATTCTGCGAAGCAGAAGGAGCTCAAGAATCTCTTTTATGGAAATATTGCCAGACTTGAGAAAGAGAAGCTTGAAGAGCTGCATACAGGTTTCGACAAAGTGCGTGACGAATTGAAGGACTTGCAGAAGAAATTGATTGAAGGTGAATCAAAGTGGTCTGCTTTGAGAGCGGAATTTTCCGAAGTAGACAAAGAAATCGAGGGATTCACCAGGCTTCTTGAGGAGTACAAGAAGCGTCAAAACGATCTTCTGGAACTCAAGGAAATGTATACCAGAAGACTGAGCGAGCGAGAGAATAGGTTAATCGAAGTATCAACAAGGATAGATAATTTCAGATCTGAAATCGAGAATCTCGACAAAAGAAAAGATGAAATCAAGTTGATAATCGAAACTCTGGAAAAGCAGATTTCTGATGAAGAGACCGGACTTTCTTCATCTGAGGAAGAGCGAGACTCTCTTGTAAAGAACTACAGCACTAGAGAGCGTGAATGGTTAAAACACCAGGAGACCTTTGATTCAATTTCCAAGAGGCTTTCCAAGGTAGAAAATGAACTTGAGAGGCTCGAAAACAGCCGCGAAGACACCAACAAAAGGCTCAGGCTTATCGAGAATCAGCTTGGGTCAAAGAGAGAGCGATTTGAGACCCTCAAGGAGGAAACGGAATCTCTTGCAAAACAAGGTCAAGAGAGCTCTGAGAAACAACGAAAAGTTGAGGCAGATGTTAGGGGATCGAAAGAAAGGCTCGCTGAGCTAGACGTCGAATTAGAGAAGGCAAGAGAGAATCTCTCTAAAGACGAGAGCGAGTTGAGGAGCTCTCAAATGGAAAGGGGTTTGCTAGAAAGGCAACAGGGAGAGTATCAGGGTTTTTCAAAAGCCGTCAGAGAGGTTTTCTCAAGAAAGGATAGCTTTTCAGGGCTGCGAGATGTCGTCGCCAATCTCGTTGGAGTGCCGGAGTCGTACGAGACTGCAATAACAATTCTTCTAGGATACAGAATGCAGGATATTGTCGTCGACGACTCAATTACGGCAAAGAGAATCATCGAATTCCTAAAATCATATAAGATCGGTCGTGTAACGTTGCTTCCGATGGACATGATAGAAGGCAATTTCAGAAGCTTTTCCAAAGCAGAGGCGCATCCCGGTTTCATAAACTATGCCGCAAGACTTGTAGATATTCCAAGCGGTTTTGAAAAGCTCCCTGTTTATCTTTTCGGGAATTCAATAGTTGTTGGAACTTTGGACGATGCGATCGATATTAGGAAGGCAGTCGGTTTTTTGGGGAGAATAGTGTCTGTTGATGGCCAGCTGTTGAGTGCCGGTGGATCCATCACAGGTGGATTCATTGGTGAAGAGGCACGAACCGATCTGCTTTCAAGGAAGAGAAGGATTCAAGAGCTTATCGAAAGAGAGACCGAACTCGAAAAGCAGATTCAGCTCGGCCGTAGACAGATTGAAAGGCTCAAGGACGAAATAAGGGAGGTCAGAGGATATCTCAAAGCTTTACAGGAAGAGTTAAATGAGTTGGCTTCCAAAGGGGCAGCAATCAACAGAATGATAAGCGAGCTTCTGAAATCTGCTCAGGAGGTTGAGGAAGAGATATCTGAGCTGACAAAGCTTGAAACCGAGTATACAAGAAGAATGGAAGAGAATTCGAGAAAAAAGGAGATCCTCGTCGAAGAACAGTCCTCTTTGAAGGAAGAGCGTCTGAAACTCGAGCGAATGGTTGAAGCAGAATCAGAAGAGCTAAAGAAACAGAAGAAGGCTCTGGAACAGCTTCAAGAGAGAATAGTAGATACGAGATTAAGGCTTTCAACGCTATATGAGAAGCATGAGCAGTACACAAAAGAACACTCTTCTTTGATTCAGAAGAAGAAGGTTGATAAGGAGAACATAGACCTGCTTTCAAGAGAGGTGCTTGAGGTTGAGTCTGAAACTGAGCGGCTTAGAAGGCAAGTGGGTGACCAAGAGCGTGAGTTGACTTCAGTAAAGAAAGAAACAGAAAACCTCTTTTCGAGTATAAGAAATCAGAGAGAGGGAAAAGAGCAGAGACTATCGTCACTTCAGGAAGCGGAAGAAGAGATAAACAAGATGAAAGAAGATAGAGAGAAGCTTCGAGATAAGGCTCATCAGTTTGAGATGCATATTCAAGAAAGTGAGATGAAGCTTTCGAGAGTGAAAGAAGAACTGGACGAAGATGCTGGAGATGTCCAGATCCTTTCTGAAGAGAAACTGCATGAAACTAAGGTTGAGCTTGACGACTACGAAAACAAACTCAAGTTTCTTGGCAGCGTTGATCTGGAAGCCATAGATGAGTACGGCGTAGTCGATAAGGAGTATCAAGAGCTTGAAGAACAAAAACAAGATCTCGAAGATGCAAAGGTCAAGCTAATCGAATTGATTGAAAAGACTGATGCGAAGGCTAAGAGTATCTTCATGGAGACTTTCAACAACGTGAACAGTAATTTCGGTCAATATATCGAGGAAATCTTCGATGGCGGTGAGGGGGAGATTAAGATAATTCCTGGCGAGGATCTCCTTGAGACAGGTCTTGAGATCACTGTCAGGAGGCCCGGCAGGAAGGTTCAGAAGCTGCAACTCCTTTCCGGCGGAGAGAAAGCGCTCGTAGGTATTGCACTTGTATTCTCCCTGTTGAGCATTAAGCCGAGTCCGTTCTATGTTCTGGACGAAGTTGACGCCCCTCTTGACGATTTCAATGCGGAGAGATTTAGAGTATTGCTGAAGAAACATGCGACCGATACTCAGTTTCTTGTTGTTACCCACAATAAGCTTGTTATGGAAGTTGCCAATGTTCTTCACGGAGTTACGATGACTGACGGTCTGTCAAGAGTGATTCCCGTCGAACTTCAGTCGGTTGAAACGGTTATTGGTTAATTCGATCCCTGAGTGGCGCTGACTGTCGGAACTCTCTTATGATGACCACCACCATTCCCAGCCCGACGAGGATAGATCCGACGAAAAAAAGCAGGGAAGGAGAATTCTTAAGGAAAACAATATCGGCCGCAATTGTGAAGAGCGGGATAGTGTAAACCCAGAGAGTTGCAGCCTTTCCACCCCAGAGAGTGATTCCTTTGTTCCACAGGATATAGCCTAGAGCCGAAGCCAGAATACTGAGAAACAACACTCCGAAGATAGCGCTGCGAGAAAACTCTACGGGCCTCTTAAAGACAAAGACTTCCGTGATTGCAAAAGGCACCGAGAATAGCAGCCCCCAAAGCATTACTTCTAGAGTCGTCCATATAGAACTGTTATGAATCTTCTCATAAAAAAATGTATAGGCCGCCCATGAGACAGCGGCGCCGAACGAGAGAATGTTCCCGGAAACGCTCGAGCCTTCGGAGAAACTTCCAGAGTAGATTATCACAAAGAGCCCGGAAAAGGCAATAAAACCACCTACGTATTCGAAAAGATCGAATCTTCTCCTAACAAAATCGTAGAGAATTATTGTTAGTATTGGAGCGGTAGACACTATTAGAGAGGCATCGGAAGCGTTTGTCATAGTCAAGCCATAGTTCTCGAAGAGGAAATAAAACGTTATGCCGAATAGACCTGCCAGTGCAGCGTTTCTGTGACTAACGGTACTGAAAGACCCCCTCTTTCTTATTGAGAGGGGAAAGAGAATGACGACAGCTAGGCCGAATCGGATAGAGGCCAACAACATCGGTGGGAGTGATTCAACGGCCACTTTTGTGAAGATGTATGATCCTCCCCAAATCATTGCCGTTACTGCGAGAATAACAAGCCCGAAAGATCTCCTCTCAATTCTCTTCATATTCTCTTGTAAGGGGTGTAGTGAGTGTTTGACCTGGAAATCACCGGTTCCAGTATCAAACCTTCGTAGGGTTTCAGCTCTACAGATATTGTTCCGAAGGATGCTTTGAAGACCTTTCCCGTAACCATATCCTTCATCTCTGTACCGTTCATCAGAAAGCCTTCTTGTAAGAATATTCTTGATCTTACAATGTTTCCAGTAGGGTTAACAACACAGACGACCAAATCGTCGATTGCTCCGTTAATTCTTTTGAAAGAAACAAGGGATCCATCAGAAGAAGTCAGCGGTTTGAAATCGCCCGATCGCAAGGATGTTTTTCTCTGCCGAATCGAATTGAGCTTTCTGTATAGTTCCAGGGTTTTCCTTCCTATGTGGATGTTTTCCCATTCCATTGGAGCTCTGTTTTCGGGATCGTTTCCACCTTCCATTCCAATCTCCTCTCCATAATAGATCAAGGGTATGCCAGGGAGGCAGTACTGGAGGGTAAGCGCGGCACTTATTCTTTCGAATGATCCGAGTTCATTTCGTAGTCTTGGCACATCGTGTGATGAGAGAACGGTCCATGACTTGGATACGAATTCTAGTCCGGCATCTCTTATGGCATCTTCGATAATTTGAAGGGCATCTCTTCCTGAAAGATAACCATTAAATACCTCCCAGATCACTAATCGAAAGTAATAGTTCATTAATCCGTCAAGTCCCGATCTTTCAGGCCAGTCTCCTGGATAATTCCAGATCTCTCCTATTAAACTGGAATCAGGTCTGGTGGTTTTGGCTGAATGAACCAATGCTTTGAGAATCTGGGGTCCCAAGTCATATGCAACGTCTAGCCTCCAGCCATCTATTCCACGCTTCAACCAATAACTTACTGCTGAATTCTCTCCGTCATATATGATTTGAGCGAGTTCCGGGTTTTCAAGATTCAGTTCGATTAGGTTGTCAGAGTCCATCCAGCCTCTCAAACCTTTCTCTCCTTTGAAGAAGTAACTCTTAAACTTCTCATTTCCCTGTTCTGCACCGGGCCGGTCGAATATTCCAAGGCGGTTTAACCATTTCCCGGAAGTCCCGACATGGTTAAACACTCCGTCAAGTATTACCCTGATCCCCTTCCTATGTGCTTCATCCAGAAGAACTATGAATTCATCTTCAGAACCTAAATCGGGATCGATCGTGAAATAGTCGATTGTGTCGTACTTATGATTTGTGTGTGCCCAGAAGATCGGGTTCAGATAGACAGCGTTTGCACCAAGTTCTTTGATGTAATCAAGTTTTTCAGTTATGCCGATCAAATCGCCACCCCAAAAATCGTACTGGTGGCTGCCATCAGTCGATGGGAAAGGTTTCTCATCCCACCTTCTAACCCTTTGTTTTGGAAGCGAATAATTGCCATCCTGCTTCTTCTGAAAGACATTCTTTCCATTTCCAATATTGAATCTATCTGGAAATATCTGGTAGACGATCGCATCTTTTTGCAAGTCTCTCATCTCTTCTCCTCGAGAAGTTCATTGGCATAGGCAAGATATACCATGCCTAGAAAGATGTTGTCTCTCACCGACCAGAGCTCCTCAGGCTTAACGTTAATCTGAGATTGCCAGAGCCAAGAATTCAGGGTCCAGAGAGTCATCTCATAGATCTGCATTAGCCCCCTGGAATAGACGAAGGCCGAGAAAGACTCATCGATACTCCTTTCCTCCATCAGAGCGAAGGGATTAAGGGAAGATTCAACTGCCATGATGGACAGCACAATTGCAGGATCCAGCCGGGACAAATCGAGAGTTCGAATCTCACCACCGACGATGATATCCACCTTCACTTCTCTGAATTCAATTAGCGCATTATAGATCTCTTCTGAGAGACGATTTCTGAATGTGTCGGGTCTATCCGAAAGCAGATTACTAGATTCTATCAGTGAATATATCTTTGTTTTGAGAGCGGGATATTCCTTTCTTGATCTTCCCAATGAAAGCTTTGATATTGTTTGGTTATAATCGAAAAGGGAACTCTCAGGAACACTATGCATTTTTATTGAGTTGCTTAACTCGATTTCCGACGAGTCGTTTAATTCAGCAAAGTAACTGTAGGCTTCAAGTACGCGATCATCATACAAGTATGATGGAGTAGAAAGAAGAGATTTGTAATCAGCTCCAAGTCCGGCATTATAAAGAACGGAAAGAGCCGCGACTCTTTCAAGTCTGTTCTTCGCGCGAAGGGAAGTTAGTATCAGTACAATAACGATAATGGAGGCTAGCAGAATAATAAGAACAACTAAATCTATCATCTTACCCTTGTCCATAATTCACCTCTCGGCAATTATAACAGAGAAAAAGCCGGGTTGCCCCGGCTATTCACTACAGTCTGTCTATCTCTTTTTCTTTGTGGGTTTTTCGAATTTGCAGGCACCGACCGGACACTGTGGAGAATTTACGTGCGCAAGGAATTCATCCTCGAATCTGTCGAGAATGGATCTCAAAGGCACTGGGACGGATTGGCCAAGACCACAGAAGGATGACTCTTCCATGGTTTCGGATATATCGTACAGTTGGTTTAGCATCTCGGACGTTCCTCTTCCCTTTGAAAGCTCATCCAAGATATGGACAATTACATGAGTCCCCTCTCTGCAGGGAGCGCACTTTCCGCAGGATTCATGGGCGAAGAACTCCATTAGGTTTCTAGCAATATCGACAGCACAGTGAGTATCGTCGATCGCCAGAATAACCCCTGAGCCAAGAGAGGCACCATACTTTTTGAAGGAGTCGAAATCTAACTGGGCATCCATCTCTTCTGGCTTGATAAAGCTTCCTGCTGCCCCGCCGGTCTGTATCATTTTTAGAGTTCTGCCGTTTGGAATTCCTCCGCCATATTTTTGCACGAGATCCCTAACCGAAGTACCCATAGGTACTTCAACTATTCCCCTTTTTACAAGATCGCCGCATAAAGAGTAAACCTTTGTTCCCGGTGACGATGCTGTCCCAATAGACTTGAACCAACTTGCTCCCTTATCTATTATTGGCGGAATACAGGCAAAAGTCTCCACATTATTGACTACGGTTGGCTTGCCGTATAGACCGCTGACTGGAGGATAAGGTGGCTTCAGTCTTGGCCTTCCCGATTTACCTTCTATTGATTCAATCAGGGCTGTCTCTTCTCCACAAACATATGCCCCAGCACCCAGCCTAACAGAGAGATCGAATGAGAAGTTGGTACCCAGAATCGACTGTCCCAGAAGTCCGTACTCATAGGCCTTGCTGATTGCTCCCCTGAGGCTTGCAACAGATTCAAAGTACTCTCCTCTAATATATATGTATCCTTTGCTGGCCCCAACTGCGTATCCGGCAATTATCATCCCTTCTATCACTGAATGAGGATCGCCTTCCATTATCAATCGATCCTTGAAGGTTCCCGGTTCACCTTCGTCCGCGTTACAAATGACATATTTTTCATCTGACTCGACTCTTTGTGTGAATTCCCATTTCAATCCTGTTGGAAAACCAGCCCCACCTCTTCCTCTCAGATTACTCTTCTTCAGTTCTTCGATAACGTCTTCGGGAGTCAATCTCAAAGCCTTTGCAAGGCCTTGATATCCGTCAAGGGCTATGTACTCCTCAAGATTCCGGGGATCGATAGAACCGGCATTTCTTAAGACGATTCTCTCTTCTTTCGTAGTTTCTGTCGCTTCAACACGTCCTGCCGACTCAAAATCTGTAACAATCAATTCCTCAACTTTTCTTCCCTTAAGAAGGTGCTCCATGACCAGCTTTTCAATGTCTGCTTCAGTCTTAACGGAATACATCACATTGTCCGGAAGCACGAGAAAAAGAACTCCTCTTCCGTAATCTCCAAAAGATCCAGTTTCCAGGATTTCAACGATGGAATTCAAATTGTAGTTTTCAGTCAGGATGCTAAGATAGTTTTTGAAGTGTCTAGCACCGAGAAGAAGGCTGTTCGAATCTATGGATACGAGGACGGTTATTGGTTTGCTCACGATTACTCACTCCTCTCTCTTGAAACCATGCCGTCTACGATCTCAGAGACTCTTTCCGGAGTTAGGTTTCCGTAAGCCTCATCATTTATCATCATTACCGGGGATACTCCGCAGAGTCCAAGACAACTAGTCTCCTCAAGAGTAAACAAGCCATCTGTCGTAGTTTCACCAAAATCAATTTCCAGAATGTTCTTCAAGGAGTCAACTACTGCCTGTCCTCCGGTTACATGGCATGGAAGACTCTTACAGACTCGAATTACATATTTTCCTCTTTTGTGAGTAGAAAACATTGTATAGAAAGTGAGAACTTCATAGATTCTTGAGAGAGGCAATCCCGTCAGATCCTTCATCACTTCAGCCGCTTCGATTGGTATGAAGTTGCCAAAGTGATCTTGAATTGCGTGAAGAGTATTTATAAGCACATCGCCTTTTTCAAGGCTCTGGCTGCTAATGTTTTCATAGATATCAGTTACGATTTCACGGACATTTTCTGCAGACATATAAAATCCTCCCTTCAACCCTCTTTAAAGTAGCAAAAGAACCCCCACTAAGGGGGTTCCTTAAAACCGTTTAAGGTGAAACTTTGCTAATCGCCTCAAATTTGCACACGGCCAGGCAACTCCCACAGCTGGTGCAGATTTCCGGATCTATATCGTGAGGCTTTCTAACCGAACCGCTTATCGCTTCTACGGGACAGACTCTGGCGCAAGCAGTACAACCAACGCATTTGTCCTTATCAATTACCACCCGCATCAAAGACTTGCACTTCTTTGCCGGACATCTTCCCTCTTTGACATGAGCTTCATACTCATCCCAGAAATATCTCATTGTTGATATCACCGGCTGTGGAGCAGTCTGCCCAAGTCCGCAAAGTGAAGTCGACATTATGTTCTCACCAAGATCTTTCAGAAGTTGAAGGTCTTCCACAGTTCCTTCTCCTTCTGTTATTCTTTCAAGAATTTCGAGCATCCTGCGTGTTCCATCACGACAAGGTGTGCACTGACCGCAAGATTCCTCTACGGTGAATTCCAGGAAGTATTTGGCAACATCAACCATGCAGCTGTCCTCATCCATAACGATCATTCCACCTGAACCGATTATTGTGCCCAGTTTTTTCATGTTGTCGTATGTTATTGGCGTATCAATCAATTCTAGAGGTATGCATCCTCCACTTGGGCCGCCAGTCTGAATAGCTTTCAGCTTCTTCCCGCCAGGGACGCCTCCGCCAATGTCAAAGATCAGCTTTCTAAGAGTGATGCCCATAGGAACTTCAACGAGACCGGTGTTCTTTACGTTTCCAGCCAGAGCAAAGACTTTGGTCCCCCTGGAACCATCCACTCCGTACTGGCTGAACCATTCGCCGCCATTTGTGATTATCGGAGGGATGCTAGCGTAGGTCTCCACATTGTTAAGAAGAGTTGGTTTTTCCCATAGCCCCTTACTTGCAGGAAAGGGAGGTTTAACTCTGGGTATTCCTCTCTTGCCTTCAATCGAATTTATAAGAGCAGTCTCTTCCCCACAGACAAACGCGCCTGCACCAATTCTTATCTCAAGATCGAACGAGAAATCGGTTCCGAGAATGTTTTCACCAAGAAATCCATACTCTCTGGCCATTTTCATAGCATGAGTCAACCGTTCTATTGCAAGGGGATACTCGGCCCTAACATACACGAACCCCTTCTGGGCTCCAACTACTCTAGCAGCTATTGTCATAGCTTCTACTACTGTGTGGGGATCGCCTTCAAGAACCGCCCTATCCATAAAGGCTCCAGGGTCGCCCTCATCTGCGTTGCAAATTACGTACTTCGTGTCGCCTTCTACTTTCTTTGTCAGATCCCACTTCATCCAAGTCGGAAATCCCGCTCCTCCGCGGCCCTTAAGCTCGCTTTTCTTCAGTATTTCAACGACATCTTCTCTACTGAGTTCAAAAAGGACCTTATGCAGCGCGAAATAGCCATCCCTCGCAATATATTCATCTATTGAAAGAGGATCAATTACCCCTAAGTTCCTCGTTGCGATTCTCACTTGCTCAGTGAAAAAAGGAAGCTCTTCCTGAGGCTTTTCAGTAAGATTTCCCGAGTCGCCTTTGTATAAGAGATCTTCTACAACTCGCCCTTTCAGAATATGTTCTTCTACAATACGAGCTGCATTCTCTGCCGTGATCTTCTGATAGAATACTCCTTCAGGATAGATCACAAGAATGGGTCCGAGGTCACAAGCACCCATACATCCCGTTTCTACCACCCTGACTACACTTTCCAACGAGTACTTTTTCAGGGTCTCCTCAAATACGTTTCTTACGCTCTTCTCGCCTGCAGAAATGCAAGCACCTCCGGCACAAATAAGTACCGTGTTTTCAACAGCGGGCACCCTTAATCACCTCTCGTTATAGTTCTCCTCTTTTCACAATAAGATCTCCAACTACATTTCCGCCGACAATGTGCTGTTCAACTACTCTCTTTGCTTGAGCGGGGCTTACGTGCCCATAAATTATCGGCTCTGATCCCTCGAGATGGACCTCTATTGTGGGCTCAACATCACAGAGACCAAAACAGCCTGACTGAACGACAGCGACATCATCAATTCCCTTCTCTTCAAGTGAATCTACAATCGCCCTTAACGTATCCTTTGCGCCTGCGGCAATCCCGCATGTTCCCATTGCCACGATTACTTTTCCTCTCTTGCCTGAGTCACGCATCTTAAGACCCTTCATTGCGTTCTCTTTGATCTTCATAAGTTCTTCAAGGCTCTTGATTTTTGCCATCAGTCGGCCCTCCTATATTTGCCTAATATCTTTGAAACCTCATCAGGGGTCACTCTTCCAAAATAGTCATCCTCGCCGACCAAAACCACTGGAGCCATGCTGCAGGCACCGAGGCATCTAACGGCGTGAATAGAAAAGAGTCCGTCGGAGGTCGGTTCATTCATCTCAACGCTCAGTTCGTCTTGAAGCCTTTCGAGTATCTTATCGGCACCCTTAACATAGCAGGCGGTTCCTAGACAGACTTTTATCTGGTTCTTTCCTTTTGGCTTCATGCTAAAGAAATTGTAAAAGGTCACAACTCCATATACCTGACTTAAAGGAATATCGAGTCTCTCAGATACGTGCTGCTGCAGTTCTTCCGAGAGATATCCAAAGATTTCTTGCGCCTTGTGAAGTACATTAATTAGAACACCCGTGCTGCCTTTGACGGAATCAATATACTCATCAAGTTCTCTAAAGAGCTCCTGACAATCCGGGCAGTTTACAAGAGACAAGTTTTGCACCTCCTTTGAGGAAAGAATGTTATTTATTTCACACATGCATTATAACATGCACCTAGAGAAATGGGCTGATTCCTGTGTTAAAATAACCCATGTCCAAGGAGCTCTATAAGGAGGAGATTAGATGGATCTAGAAGCCTTTGTGCGTGACATTCCGGACTTCCCAAAGGAAGGTGTGATTTTCAAGGATGTCACTCCATTATTAAAGGATCCTTTAGCTTTCAGGGAGAGCATATTGCAGATGTCGGAACGGGCAAGGAAAATCGACTTCAATGTCATCGTAGCTCCCGAAGCCAGAGGGTTCATTTTTGCGGCTCCTCTAGCTTATGAAATGGGAAAAGCCCTAGTACCTGTTAGAAAGCCTGGAAAGCTTCCTTACAAGACCAAAGAGATAGAGTATGAACTTGAGTATGGAAAGGCGACTCTTCAAATGCACGTTGATGCGATCTGTAATGGAGATAAGGTACTGATAGTGGATGACATTCTCGCAACCGGAGGGACGATGGAGGCAATTGCTCGTATCATTGAAGATAGTGGGGGAGAAGTCGTCGGAATTCTATGCCTGGCTGAATTAGGATTTCTTGAGCCAAGAAAGAGGCTTTCCGGCCGTAGAGTGGAGACCCTAATTACTTATTAACGGAGGTTGGAGAAATGCTAAAATATGACTTCTCTTTTGCGTTCAAAGAGACTCTTGAAAGCGGACTTTCTTTTGATGAGATGATAGATATTGCTAAGACACTTTCCACGAATTTCGAAAGGGTCTTTCAGCCAATGCCCGGTTTTCTGCGAATTCTTGAAAACGATGAAATTCTTGAAGAAGTCAAGGCCTACAGATCCTGGCTCGAACATTTCGACAATTTCGTGGTGATTGGAATTGGAGGCTCGGCACTTGGCAATCAGGCTTTGCACTGTGCACTGAAGCCGATTAGCTGGAACTCTTATGTTAAGGAGAAGCGAGATGGAAACTCGAGAATGTTTCTGCTCGATAATGTTGATCCCGATATGATTGCCTCTGTGCTGGGAGAACTGGATCTCGGTAACACAGTATTCAACGTTATCTCGAAGTCTGGAACTACCGCTGAAAGCATGGCTAATTATCTCAGTGTTAGAGGATTACTAGAAAAACTTGATCTCCCTATTAAAGACCATTTCATATTTACTACCGACAAACATAAGGGTGTACTCAGACAAATCGCAGACGCCGAAGGTATAAGGACCCTCACTATCCCAGAAGACGTTGGAGGGCGTTTTAGCGTTTTGACACCAGTAGGTCTGCTTTCGGCGGTCGCAGAGGGAATTGATATAAGTCTTATCTACGAGGGGGCGAGGTTTGGAAAGGAAAGATATCTGAGGGATGACGTCAAATCAAACCCGGCAGCTGTAAGTGCTCTAATACACTATGCTTATCTGAAGAAAGGGCACAACATCTCAGTAATGATGCCATATTCAAATAGACTCTATACTCTTGCCGACTGGCATAGACAGTTATGGGCAGAGTCTTTGGGAAAGAAGTTCGATGTCTCCGGCAGAATAGTTCATTCCGGTCAGACCCCTGTAAAGTCTCTGGGCGCAATTGACCAGCACTCTCAAATTCAACTATACAACGAGGGACCGAAAGACAAGATAGTGACGTTCTTGAAGGTGGAGGATTTTGGAAACCAGCTTACAATACCCTTCATACATTCGGACATTGAAGCGTTGTCCTATCTCAACGGAGTTGAGGTTGGCGAACTGCTTAATGCGGAGCTAAGAGGAACATCGATTGCACTTGCTGCGAACGGCGTGCCCAACATGACAATCTCTTTTCCACAGATAGACGAAGTTCATGTTGGCGAATTTATTGTCTCCTACGAGATACAAACTGCATTAATGGGTTTCCTACTGAAAGTGAATCCTTATGACCAGCCTGGAGTAGAGCTCGGAAAGAAATTGACTTATGCTTTTATGGGAAGAAAAGGATACGAGGAAGTTAGGGATAGATATGAGGAGAAAACCTCCTGGAGGTTCGAGTTATGAAGTCTGAGCTCATGAAAGTTATCGAGGGTTTTTCGGTCGAGGAAGTATATTTCGCTTCTGGAGAACCTATACCTACCTTTGTAATAGTTTCAGTGGAATCCGAGGATCTTCTGCAAAAGATCGGAGAAATGGAAGAGATCGAGGCAGATATTATCGTGATCAGCCCTGAAGAGAGGAAGAAACTGGAAAATGCGAACAGCGAAATCTCCAAAGCAGTAATGAATGTCATCGAATCGGGAGAGAAGCTTCTGTAATGGTAGTTGGCTTTGTGGGAAAGGCGGGAAGCGGTAAGTCTACTGCCGCCGAGTGTTTTAAAAGGTTCGGTGCGGAGATAATCTCCCTGGATGAGCTTGGCCACGATTCGTTGGATGAAGAGAAGGAGCGGATTATCGACTCTTTCGGGAAGAGCGTTCTTACTTGCGGCAAAGTTGACAGAAAAAAGCTTTCAAAGAAAGTCTTCGAAGACAGTGAACTCCTGCTAAGACTGAATGAAATACTTCACCCGGTCATTAGACGAAAGGCATTGGAAGCCCTTGAGGGATGTCATTCGAAGCTCTGTATAATCGATGGGGCTTTGATCCACGAAATCGGGCTTGCTGATAGATGTGACAAAGTCATCTGGTTTGAATGTACGAAGAAAGCTTCTGTGGAGAGACTCATGAAGAGGGGAATGAGCAAGTACCAAGCGGAGTCGATACTCCGTTCACAGTCTTACCTTGATTCAAAGAAGGGGCTAGTCAGTGCCGAGGTCTCAACATCAGGCAGTATTGATGAGACTTTCGAGAAGGTGAGAGAGGTTCTTTTTGGGTGGGGCATAGTGGTATAATTAGGTCACTTAAACATTTCTTATAAGGAGGTAGGGAAATGCGCAAAAGATTAATTCTTGCTCTTCTAATTGTTTCTTTTGCAGTATTCACCTTTGCTGTGACGGAGATTGAGTTCTGGCACGCAATGGGCGGTGCTCAGGGAACCACAGTCAATGAAATCGTGGCATCTTTCAATGAGGCAAACCCCGATATTGTGGTAGAGGCCATTTATGTAGGAAATTACAGTGCTTTGCAGCAGAAACTTCTGGTAAGTGCGGAAAGCAAGACATTACCTGCTCTTTCTCAGGCTTACGGGAACTGGACTGCCAGACTTATACCTCGAGATGCTGTTCAGGAACTGAATTCCTTGATTTCCGATCCCGAAGTTGGCTTGACGGATGAAGAATGGGATGCCATATGGAATCCTTTCAAGAAAATGGTCACCTGGGGCGATACTGTTTACGCCCTTCCTTTCAACAAGAGCACTTACGTCCTTTATTACAACACGGACCTCTTTGAGCAGTATGGGCTTGAAGTCCCTAAGACTATGGATGATCTTCTGTTTGCAGCGATGATGCTTACTGAGGACAAGAACAACGACGGTCAGATTGATCAGTATGGCTTTGGTTTCAGAACCACGATCGATCACTTCATGATATTCCTGAGAGCCAATGGTGGAGAGGCAATCGATATAAAGCCCGATGGTTCGGTCGAGGTCACTATAAATTCTCCTGAAGCAAAAGAGGCTCTTCAGTTGATGTACGACATGGCTCACACCTATAAGGTAGCTCTCTTCCAGGGCGGATATCTTGATGCACCATTTGGTGATGGTCAGATCGCCATGTTTGTTG